>JAUUDE010000007.1 GCA_030826915.1 Thiomicrospira sp. | reverse complement strand
GCTTCCCGTTACTTTTTTGTCGTTCAACAAAATAGTAACTAAACGAAGAACTTGGCTAAAGCGTAGCGAAGAGACAAGAAAAAAATGAACCCCACTCCATACATGGGCAAGTTCTAAGCTGTTCACTAACAATCTCGCAACTTGCTGAGCAAGCTCAGCTTCGAACAGTCGAGATTGCTTAATCGTTCTCTACGCTAAGAACTTTGCACCATTTATTCCAAGGGGAATTTGGCATGTGCTGAAGCATTCACTCAAACGCAAAGCTCAATTATGGTTTTTACTTTTAATGAAGCTAGGTTTTTCTTTGGCGGGTAATTTTTAATCCAACCGTATCGGTTTCTGGTACGGCTTGGGGTTTGCTGACTTTTAAACGTATTAATTGCACTGCTGGGTGGTTTGTTAATATGTGGTCACAAATGCGTTCACACAGCGTTTCTAAAAGTTCATGACATGCTTTTTCAACTAACTCAATCACTTCATCACAAACCTGTTTGTAATTTACCGTGTCATTAATGTCATCACTTTGTGCAGCCAGAGTAATGGGTGTGTCCATATCAATATCAAAAATCAGCGGCTGCTTGTTTTCTCTTTCCCATTCATAAATGCCAATAATGGCTTGAGTCTTTAAGCCTTCGATATAAATGGTATCCATAGGTGGCAAGAAAGATTGAGTCTGCATTGGCTTGTCCTTAATTTAAGTGAACGGTTATTATCTACTTCTAGTAAAATCATGCAATCGCAAAAGTGAACCTTTGTTTTGCTTACCGAATTGATAAAGGAATGTTAGATGGGACTAGAAGGTCTTTTAATTATTGCAGCGGCTTATTTACTAGGCTCTATTTCTACAGCGATTATTGTTTGCCGAATGATGGGGTTGCCAGACCCAAGAGAGGGCGGTTCAGGAAACCCTGGGGCAACCAATGTATTACGTATTGGTGGTGAAAAAGGCAAAAAAGCGGCCGCCATAACTTTAGCGTTTGATATGTTAAAAGGTTTGCTGCCCGTTTTAATTGCACATGGATTAGGTCTTTCACCGTTGATTATTGTATTAGTTGGTTTTGCCGCTTTTATTGGTCACTTATACCCGGTATTTTTTGGTTTTAAGGGCGGAAAAGGTGTGGCAACCATGCTTGGTGTGATGTTCGGATTGTCCTTGCCAATCGGTTTAGTCGTAGCAGGAACTTGGCTGTTTGTTGCTAAGGTCTTAAAGATATCGTCTTTGTCTGCTTTGATAGCCACCATTCTTGCACCCATCTATATTTGGTTTTTATCGGCTCAAATTGAATGGGTTTGGGTAACAGCGGTAATGACTTTAATTCTATTCTGGCGTCATAAAGGCAATATTCAGCGCCTGTTGAATGGTGAAGAGAGTTTGATTAAAGCGCCAAAAGAGAAGTCGGAATAAGATTAGAAGATAGTTTTGTAGAACCAATTTAGTAAAAATATCGGCTCCATTGTGAGATTGTATTTTAAATCTTAGGTAAATCTTCAAGGTTCCATCTTGGTGTTGCGGCAAAGTTTAAGTCATTTGATTGGCCTGCTAATAAACGTTGCGCTCCTGCATAGGCAATCATGGCGCCATTGTCGGTACAGAATTCTAGCCGTGGGTAAAATACTTCACCTTTACGCTTTGTCATCAACGCATCCAATTTATTGCGAATTTCACGATTGGCACTCACACCGCCTGCAACCACTAAACGGTTTAGGTTTTCTTGTTCTAAAGCACGTTTGCTTTTAATGGTTAGTGTATCAGCCACGGCCAGTTCAAATGCGCGGCAAATATCCGCTTTGGTTTGTTCTGTTGCATCATTGTCTTTTACTGCTGCTTGCCAGGTGTTTAATGTATAGGTTTTTAAGCCGCTAAAACTCATATCCAGGCCTGGTCGGTCAACCATTGGACGCGGGAATTTATAACGTTCAGTATTACCTTTTAATGCCAGATTAGAAACATTGGGTCCGCCTGGATAACCCAGTTCCAGCAGTTTAGCGGTTTTATCAAACGCTTCGCCAGCGGCATCATCTAAGGTTTCGCCTAAAAGTTTATATTGTCCAATACCATCTACTCTTATTAACATACTGTGACCGCCCGAAACTAATAAACAGATAAATGGAAACTCTGGTTTCGTCTCTTCTAGCATTGGTGCCAATAAATGGCCTTCCATATGGTGTACGCCAATGGCTGGAATATCTAATGCATAAGCCAAACTGCGAGCCACCGATGAACCAGCCAGTAACGCTCCAATTAAACCAGGGCCAGCAGTATAGGCAATGCCATCTAAATCCTGACGCTTTATATTAGATTCTTCAAGTGTTTGTAAAATAAGCGGAGAAAGTTTACGAATGTGGTCTCGGGAGGCGAGTTCTGGCACAACCCCGCCATACTGAGCATGCAGTTCTATTTGGGTATAAAGCGTATGCGCAATTAAGCCTTTATCGGTGTCGTAAATGGCTACACCTGTTTCATCGCAAGAACTCTCAATCCCTAGTACCAACATTTTTAAACTCAATTTATTTGTATAAAAGTGGCTGAATTTTAACAAATAATTACGACACTTTGCGTGAAAGGCGTATACAAACAATGTAGATAAGTGAAATGACAACGCTATGATGATTTATGTGAAGGTAAAGTGTTGTTGTAAAAAAAGTCTGACATATCATTGTTTGTTCGTTTTTTATGATAAATCTGAAGAACTTAGATAAATTTATTCTAAAAAGGTTTGCAAAAGCGTAGTAGGAAATTTATAATTCCCTTTTTCTGCTATTTCTCATTTCTTGCGTGGGGAAGATGCAATGAATATTAAATTTGTAATAGGTCGAAATTATGCCAAGCGTAAAAATCAGAGATACTGAACCATTTGACGTAGCTTTACGTCGTTTTAAACGTGCTTGTGAAAAAGCAGGTGTGTTAACTGAAACTCGTAAGCGTGAGTTTTATGAAAAGCCAACTTGGGCTAAAAAACGTATGAAGGCTGCAGCAGTTAAGCGTTTAGCAAAACGTTTATCTCGTGAAAACCGTCGTACAACACGCATGTACTAAGTTTAGGCTGAAAGTTAGTGTCAGATACAATGAAACAAAAACTTACGGCTGAAATGAAAGCCTGTATGAAAGCAAAAGATAAAGAGCGTTTACAAGTTGTACGTTCACTTTTGGCGGCAATTAAACAGGTTGAGATTGATAATCAAACGACAGTAGACGATGCAGGTGTATTAGCTATTTTAGATAAAGCTATGAAACAGCGTCGTGATTCTCATCAGCAATTTGTGGATGCAGATCGTCCAGATTTAGCTGAGCAAGAAGCCTATGAAATGTCAGTCATTCAGGATTTCATGCCACAAGCTCTAACAGAAGATGAAGTTAACGCATTAATTGATGATGCTATGACAAAAACAGGTGCCAGCTCTATGCAAGACATGGGGAAAGTTATGGGCTTGTTAAAACCACAGATGCAAGGTCGTGCAGATATGGGTCAAGTAAGTAAATTAATTAAAGCGAAGTTAGGTTAAGGTTAGGTTTACTAATTATTAGTCCAATTTCATTGGATTTGACTCTTCCAGAAAAAAACCCGTTAGTTTAGGCTAGCGGGTTTTTTTGCTTTTAGGATCTGTGTATTTTTCTGTGGATAAGGTGTGAATATGGCTGAACAGGGTGGAAACATTCCACGTTCGTTTATCGAGACGTTATTGTCTCGAGCCGATGTTGTGCAAGTTATAAATCAACGTGTTCCACTGAAAAAAGCAGGTACATCTTTTAAGGCCTGTTGTCCTTTCCATGAAGAAAAAACGCCTTCCTTTAATGTCAGTTCAACTAAACAGTTTTATCACTGTTTTGGTTGTGGTGCGAGTGGGGATGCACTCAAATTCTTAATGGAATACGATGGTCTCTCTTTTGTAGAGGCTGTTGAAGCACTTGCCGCACAGTACGGTATGGAAGTGCCTCGTGAACAGCGTTCTCCTGAACAGAAAAAAGCCCAGCAAATAAAACAACAGCAACAACGTGATTTGTATGATGTGATGCATCTTGCCGCTAAGTTTTATCGTCATCAACTACGGGATCATTCATTATCACAAGAAGCAAAAGAATACCTAAAACGACGTGGTTTAAGTGCTGAAATTGCCAAAGAGTTTGTTATTGGTTTTGCACCACCTGGCTGGGATAGCCTTGTAATGGGCTTATCAGCAGATGTTAAGTTACAACAACAGTTGATTGATGTTGGTTTGCTGGTTAAAAAAGACGATAACAAAAAATATGACCGCTTTCGTCACCGCATAATGTTTCCTATTCGGGATGGTCGAGGTCGGGTTATTGCCTTTGGTGGTCGTGTTTTAGGCGATGACCAACCTAAGTACCTAAACTCACCCGAAACCCCTATTTTTCACAAAAGCTATACTTTATATGGGCTTTACGAGATGCGTCAGTCACGCCAGAAGTACGACAATATTCTTGTTGTTGAAGGTTATATGGATGTCGTGGCGCTGGCACAATTTGGTATTCGTAATGCCGTTGCAACTTTGGGTACAGCGACGACTGTTGAGCATTTAGAGCTCTTGTTTAGACAAGTGAATGAAGTGGTCTTTTGTTTTGATGGTGATAATGCAGGGCTTAAAGCGGCTTGGAAGGCATTGGATTTAGCATTGCCAATGATGGAAAAAGAGCGTTCAGTTAAGTTTTTGTTTTTGCCAGAGGGCGAAGATCCAGATTCTATGGTGCGTAAAGATGGTATGAACGGTTTCAATCAACGCGCACGTTCTGCGCTGTCGCTTTCTGAGTTTTTGATGCAAGGTTTGCAAGGCAGGTTGGCTTTTCCATTAAATAGCATTGAAGGCAGGCAACAGTTTGTCTCATTGGCAGAGCCTTACGTGCAATCCGCTCACGGCTTATATCAATTTTTATTGGCAGAGGGTGTTGCCAATTTAGTTAACCT
>JAUUDE010000013.1 GCA_030826915.1 Thiomicrospira sp. | reverse complement strand
TTAACAGCATGGGTTTTAGCTCTGTCAGCGGCCATGCCATTAACTGCAAATGCTGAAGTTCTGGATTTTAAAGCTTGTGTAAATAATGCTTTAAATCAAAACCCTGAAATGGACGCAAGTGCTGCAAGAATTCAACAAGCACAAGCGGCATTGTCAAAAGCCGAGTCCAGTCGTTTACCACAGATTAACTTGTCTGTTACAGGTAGTAATTCTGATAATGCATTAAATGTGTTTGGTATGAAATTACAGCAACGTCAGGCAACTTTTGCTGACTTTGGTTTTTCACAATTTGATTCAACTAATCCAAATATCCTTAACGTAGCACCTAATGATTTAAACAATCCGGATGCACACACTGACTTTAATACACGTATAGAAGTGTTAGTACCCGTTTGGAATGGGGGCAAGATTGGCCGTTATGAAGATCAAGCGGCGGCAATGATTGAAGCGGCGCGTAATGGTGATTTAGCGGTTCAACAGTTTTTAACTTATAACATCTACCAAGCTTATGAAGCGGTTCATGCCGCCCGTTCTTATATTACGGTTGCAAAACAAGCTAAACAAACTGCAGATTCGTATGTAAAAACCACGCGTAATTTGGTGGAGCAAGGTGTGGTTGTACGTTCTGAGTTTTTGAGTGCTAAAGTTCACCAATCGGCAGCTGAAGTGGCACTGCTTAAGGCTCAAGGGCAAGAGCAAATTGCCTTAGATACGCTTAAAATGTTAATGAATTCTGATGCTAATGCAGATGTTGATATTGCTGAACGTGTTGATTTAGAACTTCCAGTTGATAATGCAGAAGAGTTACTTACTATGGCATTGGGAACCAACCCTGAATTAGATGCGAAACGCAAAGAAGCCGCTTCTTCTGCATTTTCTGTTGCAGCTGCCAAGGCTGATTTATATCCAAGCTTTAATGTCATGTTACGCAAGGAATGGAACAGTGAAACATTAGGTTTGGATAATAGTTCTTATACTATTGCAGGAGTTGTTGCGTGGAAAATCAGTGATTTTGGTGTGACTCGTGGTTCGATAGATATGGCAAATGCCTCCGCAGCCCAGAAAAAAGCAGCGGTTAAGTCAAAAGAAAACAAAGTACGTTTGGATGTTTTAACTGCTTGGCGTAAATTACAAATTGCTGAAAAACAAGTAGAGTCTAATGTACTAGCAGTTCAGCAGGCCAATGAAGCACAAAGCCTAATTATGAAACGTTACCGAAATGGTGTTTCAACCATCACTGAAGTTTTGGCGGGCGAGACCCAGCTAGACAAAGCCAGAGCGGACTTAGTAGCGGCTAAATACGATGTAAATGTATACAAAGCAAAATTATTGTTAGCAACAGGGCGAATGGATATTAAACGTCTTTAAAGCAAAAGCATATAAACGGATTTAATAAGAATTAATAGGATTGGGGTTCAAAATGAAACAAATCTCTAAAGTAATTGGTATGTCACTACTTGCTGCAACGATTGGTTTGACAGGTTGTAATGATAAAACCGAACAAACCGGAAAAGCTGAAACAGCAGCAAAAACTGTTAAAGCTGACGTGTTTACTGTAACACTTGGTTCAGTTCCATTAACAGCGGTGGTTCCTGGCTCAGTTGTACCAGACCAGAAAGCACAAATTGCTTCTCGTTTAATGGGTTATATCAAAAACTTAGACGTGGAAGTGGGGCAAGCAGTAAAACATGGTGATTTGCTTTTTTCTATTGACTCCGGAGACATTAAAAGCCAAATTTCTCAAGCAAATGCAGCTTATCAACAAGCGTTAGCGGCTTTAAAAGATGCAAGATTAGATTACAACCGTTTTACTAAACTTTACAAAGAAGATTCTGTTTCTAAACAGCAGTACGACAAAATTCGCCTACAGTTTAGCGTAGCGCAAGAAAACTTGGTCGCTGCAAAATCTGGCCTAGATCAGGCTAAGGCACAGTTAAATTATGCCAATGTTAAAGCACCTTTCGATGGCGTTATTGTTCAAAAAATGGCGGTAGCAGGTTCGCTTGCAGCACCGGGTAATCCGATTGTGATCATGGAAAACTTAAAATCATTGAGTGTGCAAACTCAGGTCTCTTCTGACTTATATGCGGTTTTAAGAAACGGGGATACAGCCCAAGTTTTAATTGAGGGTGTTGATAAGCCATTTGTTGGAACCATTTATACATTAGTGAGTGCAGCCGATCCTAAAACTCGTACTCATACAGTGAAACTTAGTTTGCCAAATGTGAATGATGTCAACAGTGGAACTTTTGCACGCGTAAGCTTTAAACGTGGTGAACGTAAAACAATGATGTTGCCAGTTTCAGCAGTGGTGAATCGTGCTGGAATAGAAGGTGTTTTTGTTGTTGAAAACGGTAAGGCTTTCTTTCACATGGTTCGTACGGGTAAAGTTATGGGCGATATGGTTGAAATTCAGTCAGGTTTGGCTTTGGGTGAACAAATTGTTGTTAACAATAACCAAGAAATGCTGAATGGCGATATTATTGAGTCTGCTGACGCAGAGAATTCAGCCAAGGGAGCTTAATCATGGCTGAGAATCAAAAGTCTAAAACAGCCAATTCTGAAGTGGAATTGAATGTGGCTGGGAAACTGGCTAAAGCATTTATTCATTCGAAAATTACCATGATGATGGTAATAGCGGTGACACTTGCAGGGATAATGGCTTATATCATTACGCCTCGTGAATATAACCCTCAAATTGTTGTACCTGCGGCAAATATTATTGTGCCTAAAGCGGGAGCGACGCCGCAAGAAGTCAATAATATGGTGGTAAAACCACTAGAAACCATTTTGAAAGCTTTGCCTGGTGTAGATCATACTTTTGGTTACGCTTCAAATGACTTTGGTGTGGTCACTGTTCAGTTTGAAGTGGGGGAAAATCAGGTAGATAGTTTGGTAAAAGTGTATAACCAAATTATGCAAAACATGGATAAAATGCCGCCTGATACACAAGAGCCTTTAATCAAGCCTATTAATGTTGATGATGTACCAGTGATGACTTTGGCGGTTACCTCTAAGACAATGTCAGGCTATGATTTGCGCGATATCTCATTAAAACTGGTTGAGAAATTAAGAAACATTCCTGGTGTTTCTTTCTCTGAAGTTGTGGGCGGTAAAAAACGTGCGATTAATGTATGGTTAGATGCTCAGAAAATAGCCTTAACAGGCCTGTCTTTAGAAACAATTAGCCAGATGCTAAAAGGCAGTAATGTCTCTCTACCAGTGGGTTCTGTTGTTAACAATAACCGTGACAGATTGATTCGTGTGAATGGTTATTTAGGTAATGCTAAAGAAGTGGGTGAAATTGTTATTGGTGCCGATAAAGGCCGACCAATTTACTTAAAAGATATTGCCACTATTGATGATGGACCACAAGAATCTGAAAGTTACACTCGTATTGGCTTTGGGCCAAATGGTGGTTCACAGAATGTGGACGAACAACAAGCCGTAACCATTACTCTTGCGAAAAAACCAGGAACCAATGCGGTTGATGTAGCAAATGAGGTGCTTGACCAACTAGCAGAACTCAAAAAATCTGTTATCCCTGCGGATGTAGACGTTGTCGTAACTCGTAATGATGGTGAAAAAGCCAATGCGGCAGTAAATTTGTTAATGGAACACTTGGTTATAGCCATTGGTTCTGTGGTTGTAATATTGGTGCTTTTCTTAGGCTGGCGTGAAGCGGGTATTGTAACCATTACCGTACCTTTGATTCTTTTTGTAGTGCTTTTTATAGGAATGCTAGCCGACCAAACCATTAACCGTATTACTTTGTTTGCATTGATTCTTTCTTTGGGGCTTTTAGTGGATGCCGCCATAGTGGTAATAGAAAATATACACCGGCACATCCATGAAGGGTTTGATCCTGAAAACTTTGATGAGTTATTGATTAAAGCAACTAATGAAATTGGTAATCCAACTAACGTTGCAACTATTGCGGTTATTCTTGCGTTTATTCCAATGTTATTTGTTACAGGAATGATGGGGCCATTTATGGCACCAATCCCATTCAATGTCCCTGTTGCAATGATTGCATCTTTAGTTGTTGCCTATATTCTTGTGCCTTATGCGGCTTATAGAGTGTTAGGTAAAAAAGCCATTAAAGAGATGCAGGCAAGAGAAAGTCTTGAATCACATCATGCTAACAAAGACGATTGGATGCAAAAGCTTTATGTTAAGTCGATTAGTCCAATGATTGAAAACCGCACTAAACGTAATGTGTTTTTATTTGTTGTATTAATTGCCTTGATTGCCGCGATGATTCAACCTGCATTGCAGTTTATTCGTGGTGACGGTATGAATAACCCTCTACATCCTGCTGGTGTGGAAGTCAAAATGCTGCCTTACGATAATACCAGCACCTTTTTGGTTCAGGTTGATATGCCTGAAGGCACGGCTTTAGAAGCAACTGATCGAGTGGTACGCCATGTTGGTGAACGTCTTTCTCATACACCATTTGTTACCGATTACAGTGTATATTTAGGACAGCATGCCCCTATTGATTTTGCGGCATTGGTGCGAGGTGACTTGATTAAGGAAGGTGCTAACTTTGCGCAAATTCGAGTGAACTTAGTTAATAAGCATCACCGAGATGTTTCGTCTCATAAGATTGTTGAACAATTGAATGTGGATTTAAACGAGTTACGTAAAGCTTTCCCTGCGGCAAATATTAAGCTGTATGAAACACCTCCAGGGCCACCAGTAACTACTCAGATTATGGCTGAGCTGTATGGTCCAGATTATGAGAAGTTACGTAAAGCTTCAATTGAGGTGGGTAAAGCCTTTAACCAAGTGTATGGCTTAATCAATGTAGACGATTCGGTAACAGCTGATAATATGAGTTATCAGATTAATATCGATCGTGAGCAAGCCAATTTATTAGGCGTAGCCCCTGCACAGGTAAGTAAGTTGCTGCGTGACTATATCAATGGTTTTGAGTTGGGCTATATGCACCTTGATGATGTGCGTGAACCAGTGAATATTATTGTTCGTTTACCAAGATCTGAAAGAACGGTAGCTGAGCAGTTGATGTCTTTACAGGTTCAGTCTCGTTCAGGTGCGTCGGTACCTTTATCTGCGGTCGCTAAAATTGAAGAAGTGCTTTACGCCAAGCCAATTTTAGGGCGTGATCAGCATAAAATGGTAATGATTGGTGGGGAGCTTTTACAGTCTAGCCCAGTATATGCCGTGTTATCGTTAGATAAAATGTTAGATGGTGTGAAATTGCCAGAATCTGGGGTGACTTTCCATACAGCAAACTTAGGTTTTGTTAAAGCGCAGCCTGATGATGTTATGAACTACACTCTATTATGGGGTGGAGAAATGCGTTTAACTTTAGATGTATTCCGTGATATGGGTAGTGCATTTATTGTAGCGTTAGTATTTATCTACTTAATTCTAGTTGGTTACTACAAGTCATTTATGATGCCAGTTATAGTAATGGGGGCCATTCCATTAACCATGATTGGTGTATTTCCAGGCCACTGGTTAACTGATCAAGCCTTTACGGCGACTTCTATGATTGGGGTCATAGCTCTGGCGGGAATTGTGGTACGTAATTCCTTGCTATTGATTGACTTTATATTGGAATATCGTGCAGAAGGTAAATCATTGAAAGATGCGGTTATTGAAGCTGGTAAGGTGCGTTTCCGTCCAATTTTATTGACTGCCTTAGCTATTATGTTCGGTTCAATGATTATGATTACTGACCCTGTATTTGGTGGGTTAGCTGTTTCATTGATATTTGGTACTCTATCATCCACAGTGCTGACATTATTAGTTATTCCACTTCTTTACTATATTTGGCAGTGGCATGGTGGCGTTAAGCAACAGGAAGCTTTAAAAAAGCAGACTAATAGCTAAAATAGCCAATCACACTAACTAAACTGTTAGTAGTGCAACAAAGGCCAAGCATTTTGCTTGGCCTTTTTTTATGTCTTAAAAAAGGGTAGTTTTTATGCTAAATGCGTAGGAATAAAATTTGATTAATGATAGATAAAGTAAGCTTGCTTTTAAGAGCACAAATTTCAGGTTTATACTGTGAGAGTATTTAAAGTTACAAGATGTCTAAAATGGAGTTATAAAAATGAAAAATATAGTTAAGACACTTTTTGTTGCTGGATTATCTATTGCAGCTGCTCTGCCAGTACAGGCAGAGGAACCAATGACAGCGAATGTTGCAAGAATTACAGCGGATACGGCTAATACTATCGCTGTGAATGCAATAAAGGCTTGTAGAGAAAAGGGAATTTCTATTAGTGTCACCGTTGTTGATAGAAACGGAATTGTTCAAGTGCAAATGCGTGACACCGTAGCGCCACCAGTGTCTTTAGGCATTAGTAAGAAAAAAGCCTATACCGCTGTGATGTTTAACGTTAAAGGCTCACAATTAGAAGGGCGTTCTAATAGTCCTTTAACTACACTTGGAGAAGGTTTGGCATTTATGGCGGGTTCAACACCGATTGCTGCGGGTGGTAAATTATACGGTGCAGTTGGGGTAAGTGGTGCACCTGATGGTATGGATGATGAAGCGTGTGCAATAGCCGGGCTTGAATCTGTATCCGATGACTTGGAAATGCAGTAATAGCAAAACATAATTAACCCTTGTGGACTAGACATTGCCTTAGTAAGTGTCTATAATTCGCCTCACCTTTAGGAGAGCTGTCTGAGTGGCTGAAGGAGCTCGCCTGGAAAGTGAGTATAGGGTTAAACCTATCGGGGGTTCGAATCCCCCGCTCTCCGCCAAAAGCGGGTATCGTATATTGGCTATTACCTCGGCCTTCCAAGCCGATGAGAGGAGTTCGATTCTCCTTACCCGCTCCACATTATGGTGACTCTATTCGTCCCCTCGCGACGCTAAGTTGGGAACTCCGCCAGGTCCGGAAGGAAGCAACGGTACCTTCTGATGCGTGCGCCGAGGTAAGGCGGGTAGGGTTGCCACCCATTTCTTGATGTTTGTTATATCTTTTTCGAATTTTCTTATTTATATCGCAAAATATTTGAATCTGATTCTACCGTTATATGAATCGTAAATACTTCTGAATTACTCCTTAATTCACGTTAAAATAAATCTCAATTTTTTTGATTTCAAGAGTTGTTATCCACGTTATGAGTTATACCGTTTTAGCAAGAAAGTGGCGCCCCAAAAACTTTTCTGAGTTAGTGGGACAAGCCCATGTTATGCAAGCACTCTCAAATGCGCTGGATCAACAACGTTTGCATCATGCTTACCTTTTTACAGGAACTCGTGGGGTTGGTAAAACCACTATTGCACGTATCTTTGCCAAGGCATTAAATTGCCAAGAAGGTATTTCATCAAAACCATGCGGCGTTTGCGAAACGTGCCGCTCAATTGATGAAGGACGCTTTATCGATCTAATTGAAGTGGATGCGGCTTCTAAGACAAAAGTCGATGATACACGTGAGATTTTAGATAATGTGCAGTTTGCTCCTACACAGGGACGCTACAAGGTATATTTAATTGATGAAGTTCATATGCTGTCTAAAAGCAGTTTTAATGCGTTACTTAAAACGCTTGAAGAACCGCCTGAACACGTTAAGTTTTTACTCGCAACCACCGATCCTCATAAGTTACCGATTACCGTATTATCACGTTGCCTACAATTTAATTTGATGCGCTTAACGCAGCAGCAAATTCAAGGGCATTTGGCGAATGTTTTGACACAAGAGCAGATTGTTTTTGAAGATGCCGCCTTAGCATTGATTGCTAAAAGTGCAGATGGCTCTGCTCGTGATAGTTTGAGTTTGCTCGATCAGGCCATTGCTTATGGGGCAGGCGAAGTGATGTTTGATGCTGTGCAAACCATGCTTGGTCTGGTTGATCAACAGTTTGGTGTTGCCATATTACAGGCGTTAGTTGATGACGATGCTCAGCGGGTAAAAACGGTTATTCAGCAGTTAGCCACTATGGGTGTAGACTACCAAGCTTTGCTTTCACAGCTTATTGAAAGTTTACATGCTATTTCTTATGTTCAGGCATTTTCTGATAATGAAAGTACGACCTTATTACCTGCTGATATTGTGCAAGAATTTGCATCGAGATTCCATCCTGAAAGAGTGCAGTTGCTCTACCAAATAGCGCTTTTGACAAAACAGGATATGCAGTTGGCTCCCGATATTCGTATTGGTTTTGAGATGGCATTGATGCGCATGTTAGCTTTTCACCCAGCACAATCTTTATCAACGGATACTCAAAACCCACAAACGCTTAATTCATCGATGGCTCCTACGAACTCTCAGAGTTCAATGGCTAACGTATCAAGCACAGCAAACGCAGAAGCTGAGATTTCACCGCAGGATGTTTTGTCGAGTTTAGCAACCGCTCGTTCTTTGGTAGGAAAAAAAAAGTCTCAAATAAGTTCTGATAATGCTGGTTCACCCGCAAATATAGATGAAAAATCATTCGTAGAAGCAGATCAGTTTATAGCTGGTAGTGAAGAGAGTCATCAAGAACATAACCAATCCTTAGATAAACAGCCTGCTCAGCCATTAGAACAAACTGTTGTTGCTCAACATAATGAACCTGAATGGAATCATTCTCAAACTGAAGAGCAAATAACAACAGCGGTTAATGAGTCCTACTCTGATTCAAGTTATTCTGCTAATGTTCAAAATGAAAGTCATGGAACTACATTTGCCAATGAGTCTTCTACAAAAGAACCGCAAGCAACATTAAATAGTGATGTCGCAGAGCCAACTGCTGAACCAACTCCAGAACCAGCAAATTCAGCTTCGAATGTGACAGATCATTTGGCGCAAATAAGAGAAAGATTGAAACAGCCTTTGTCAACGTTACAAGGACAAACAGCGGTTTCTGCAGAAGCAGCAAGTATTCAGACGGTAGAAAGTGAAAGTGTTCATCAAGCTAAGATTGAGCAAATGGCTAGCCAGACTTCTGTAGCTCAGCCAACTGAAACCCAAGAAAATCTTTTAAATCAAGCTCATGATGTTACAGAACAAGCGGCTATCATTCATGACAATGTAAACGCTATGACAAGCCAACAAGTTGATGATACTCCTCCTTGGTTTACCGAAGAACAGGGCGTTGAAAACGAAATTAAGCCAGCTGAAAACCATAGTGTAGAGCCGATTACAGATGTAAAGTCGCCGCAAAATAACCCTTCTCAAGGGTTTGCAGATGAACATTCTGAGCCGTTAGCTACTGAAAATGGCCCGTTAAACTCGAATGATGCCTTGCTTAGAGATGAAAGCTTTATTCCGTCAGGGAATAATCTAGAAGACTGGATAGAGCTTATTCAACGTTTAGAGTTAAAGGGTATGGCTGAAGACTTAGCTAGAAACAGTGTTCTGATTGAGTTAAATGAACATAAGTTAATTATCAGTATTGATCCAGAGCAGCAATATGCCAAACCCGAGATGATTCTTGGACAAATTGAAGCAGCGACGCAAAATTATTTTGGTTCAAGTATGTCTGTTGAGGTCGTTACGGCTGGAGAGCACTTTACACCAGTCAAGCATGAGCAACAGATTGAAGCTAAAAAACAACAGCAGGCTCAAGCCTCTATTTTAGCTGATGAAATGGCGAATTTACTTATCTCGACATTAGGTATGGAAGTGATTTCTGGTAGTATTAAACCGATTTGATATAGGTTCGATATTTTGAGATGACAAAATCTCATAAGCAATGTATAAAATTCGTATTTAAAGCATTTAATAAACATTTAAAAAATAAGGAAAGATTATGTTTGGTGGAAAAGGTGGACTTGGCAACTTAATGAAGCAGGCTCAGGAAATGCAAAAAAATATGCAGGCTGCCCAAGCTGAAATCGCTCAGATGGAAGTCTCTGGAGAAGCAGGTGGAGGCCTAGTTAAGGTTGTTATGACGGGCAAGCATGAGTTGGTTAAGGTTGATATTGATGATTCTTTAATGGACGATAAAGAGATGCTAGAAGACTTGTTTGCTGCAGCTGTGAACAGTGCTGTTCGTAATGTAGAAGAAGTGACTCAAGAGAAAATGGGTGGCTTAACAGATGGAATGAACATGCCAGCGGGCATGAAGATGCCTTTTTAGATTAGTGAGTGAATTTTTTGCAAAGTCCTCTTATACAAGAATTGATTGAAGCTTTTCGCGTTTTACCTGGTGTTGGGCCAAAATCTGCCCAGCGCATGGCGTTTCATCTGTTAGAACGCAATAAAAAGGGTGGTGCGGCTTTGGCAAAAACACTCGCCAAAGCCGTTGAGGAGGTTGGGCACTGTTCTCTATGTAGAACACTCACAGAAGAGGATACCTGTTCAATTTGTCTATCTAGCCGAAGAGCAACGGGTGAATTGTGCATTGTTGAATCACCTTCTGACGTGACGGTTATTGAACAGTCAGGCATATTTCAAGGACAATATTTTGTATTGATGGGGCATTTATCACCCATTGATGGTATTGGGCCACAGCAAATCGGTTTAGATATTTTAGAGCACCGTTTGTCTGATAATTCTATTACAGAATTGATTATCGCCACCAATCCAACAGTAGAAGGCGAAGCAACCGCTCACTATATTCAGCAGATGGCTTTTAAGAATGAAGTTAAGGTTTCCCGATTAGCTCAGGGTATACCAATGGGTGGCGAGTTAGAATATTTGGATAGCGGCACCTTGTCACAAGCTTTTCTTGCGAGAAAATCTATGTAGAAATTTTGCTACCAGGCCTGTGTATCTCTAGTTTGTTTATTTAGAATCGACCATTTATAGCCTTTAAGAACAAAAAAGCTCGCATTTGCGAGCTTTTTTATTGGATTTGTTTGATAGGACTTCGTTTAAGACTTTTGCGTCTTGGCCATTAAGAATTCAAGCAAAGCCTTCTGCGCGTGCAGTCGGTTTTCGGCTTCATCCCAAACAACGCTGTCTTTAGCATCAATCACGTCGGCGGTGACTTCTTCACCACGGTGAGCGGGTAGACAGTGCATAAACAGAGCTTCGTTATCTGCTTTTGCCATGACTTCTTTATTGACTTGATAGTCTGCAAAGGCTTTTTCACGTAACTTCTGTTCTTCTTCTTGGCCCATACTCGCCCAAACATCCGTCACAATCAGGTCTGAGTTTTCAGAAGCATCCATGGTGCTACGAACAATCTCAACTCGGTCGCTGTGTGCATTGACCAAATCCATGTTTGGATCGTAACCTTCTGGGCAGGCAATGCGTAAATTAAAGTCGTATTGTGCTGCTGCATTGATGTAGGAGTGGCACATATTATTACCATCACCAACCCATGTAACCGTTTTGCCTTTGATGCTACCGCGATGCTCTTGATAAGTTTGCATGTCGGCTAGTAGCTGGCAAGGGTGATAGTCATCTGTAAGTGCATTAATGATTGGTACAGAAGAGTATTTTGCGAAAGTTTCAACGATGTCATGCCCGAAAGTACGAATCATAATGCCATCAACCATGCTTGAAATAACACGTGCGCTATCTTCAATAGGTTCACCACGTCCAAGCTGTGTATCATTTGAAGATAAAAACAATGCGTGACCACCTAATTGGGTCATGCCAGCTTCAAATGAGATACGGGTACGTGTTGATGATTTTTCAAAAATCATGGCTAACGTCTGGTTCTGTAGAGGTTCAAAGATTTCTCCAGCTTTATGCATGGCTTTAAGTTCAATACCACGTTGCATCACTTGTTGCAGTTCTGCTGGAGTTAAATCTTTTAGGGTTAAAAAGTGTCTTACGGTCATCTTTCTAATCTTTATTTTAATTATTTAAAAATTCTTGAATGATTTCACTTAGCTTTGTCACTAAGAAATCGGTTTGTTCAAGACTCATCACAAAAGTAGGTAATAATCTAATAGTATCACCACGAGTGACATTTATTAGCAGGCCTGCTTCTAATGCAATTCCAACCAACTCACCACAAGGGCGGTCTAATTGAATACCAATCATATAGCCTTTACCACGGATATCGACGATGCCAGCTTGATTACTAAGCGTTGCTTGAAAGCTTTCAATAAGGGCTTGCCCTTTTTTAGCCACCGCAGGAACATGGTTGTGTACTTCCATTGTATTTATTACTGCCAGGCCTGCTGCACATGCTAGTGGGTTGCCGCCAAAGGTGGTGCCGTGATTCCCTGGTACTAATGCGTCTGCCGCCTTGCCTTGAGCTAAACAAGCACCAATTGGCATGCCATTACCTAAAGCTTTGGCTAAGGTAAGCACATCTGGCAAGATGTTTTCGTGTTGAAATGCAAACCACTGGCCTGTTCTACCAATACCGGTTTGAATTTCGTCTAGCATTAATAGCCATTTGTTGTTGTCACAAATTTCACGAAGGGCTTTTAGGTAACCCGTTTGAGGAACATGTATACCACCTTCACCTTGAACGGGTTCAACTAAGATAGCAACAATGTTTTTATTATCACTGTGAGCTTTTACTGCTTCAATGTCATCGAATGGAACACGAATAAAACCCTCTACCAAAGGAGCAAAGCCTTCGTGTACCTTGTCATTACCCGTTGCAGACAGGGTAGCTAAGGTACGACCATGAAAACTGTTTTGCATGACAATCACAGCAGGGTTGTCGATATTGTTTTGATGCGCGTATTTACGTGCAATCTTTAATGCGGTTTCATTGGCTTCAGCACCCGAATTACAGAAAAATACTTTTTCCATTGCAGAGTGTTCAATGAGTTTATCAGCCAGTTTTTGCTGATTACCGATTTGGTAAAGGTTTGATGTATGAATGAGTTTTTGGCTTTGTGCGCAAATAGCATCACTAATCCCAGGGTGTGCGTGGCCTAGACTGCAAACGGCAATACCGCTAATCGCATCAAGATAAGATTTACCTTCTGTATCATGCAACGTTGCACCATCCCCTTTTTCAAAGGTAACAGGCAGTCTTGCATAAGTATTCATTAAATGATCTGACATAAAATTTCCTAGTTACGGCAAAGTCCGGCTTTGCCA
>JAUUDE010000076.1 GCA_030826915.1 Thiomicrospira sp. | reverse complement strand
TAAGCAACAAAAAACCCCGCTAGGAAATCCTAAGCGGGGCTTTTTATTGAGCGTGGTAAAGTGGCTAAATTAAGCGACTTTTAACTGCTCTTGTGGTGTTGCTTCTAAACGTGCAATACGGTCTTCAAGATCTGGGTGAGACTTGAATAAATCACCGAAAGACGACTTTTTAGCTGAGATACCGAATGCGGCCATTTGATCTGGTAATTCACCTGGCTGCATTGTCTGTAAACGACGTAATGCGGCAATCATATTCTCTTTACCTGCTAAGTAAGCACCACCGTTATCAGCATGGAACTCACGATAACGAGAGAACTTCATCGCAATGATACTCGCTAAAATACCGAATAGGATTTGCGCTACGATATCCACAACAATAAACGTTAGACTATGTCCAGATTCTTCGTTTTTAAGAACAACACGGTCAACAATGTAAGCTACGATTTTAGCGAAGAAGATTACGAACGTGTTTAATACACCTTGTAAAAGAGCCATTGTAACCATGTCACCGTTTGCAACGTGTGCAACCTCGTGACCTAGTACCGCTTCTACTTCATTTTGACGCATGCTACGCATAAGCCCTGTTGAAACTGCTACCATTGAGTTGTTTTTAGTCATTCCAGTTGCAAATGCATTTGGCTCTGGTGAATCATAAACAGCGACTTCTGGTGTTTTAATACCTGCTTTAGCGGCTTGTGCTGCTACAGTATCAAGCAACCATTTTTCATCTGCATTACGTGGCTGTTCAATGACTTTTGCACCAGTAGACATTTTTGCCATCCACTTTGACATTGCCAAAGAGACAAATGATCCAGCAAAACCAAAAATAAGCGCAAACATAAATAAGTTATTTAAGTCTAAGCTTGTACCTTGCATGTAGCTGCCTACACCAAGGATATTCATCGCCAGCATTGCAACTGCAATAACCGCGATGTTTGTTAATAAAAATAAACCTATACGCTTCATTATCTTCTCCTTATGAAGGGTAAATTAAATTCTGACATGAGAAACTATAAGGTTTTTTTATGACCTTTCAAGCTTTTCCAGTACTTTTTTATGAAAAATTCATCATTTATTCAGAGTTAGCAGGCCTGGTCTCTTTTGTAATCATAATTATGTATGAACACAGAGCAGATTTTTAAAGACTGCTAAAACATCAAATAAACTTATAGTTAATATGGAAATTAACTTAATTTCTCTTTTAGCATTTTATTTACCTGGCCTGGGTTAGCTTGACCACCTGACGCTTTCATCACTTGCCCAACAAAGTAACCCATCATCTTCTCTTGTCCACCCTTATAGGCTTCAACTTGAGATGGATTATTGGCTAAAACTTCGTCAACCAGCGCTTCAATCGCGCCGGTATCGGTAATTTGTTTTAAGCCTTTCGCTTCAATGATTTCATCCGCTGTACCTTCGCCATTCCACATCGCTTCAAAGACTTGTTTAGCGATTTTGCCTGAAATCGTATCGTCCATAATGCGTTTTAGCATGCCTGCTAACATGTCAGCGGTAACAGGTGCGTCATTCACAGCTAGACCATCTTTGTTAAGTGCGGCTGCAAAGCCTGATGTCATCCAGTTAGCACATAACTTAGCATCTTTTGCGTCTGTGGCCGCCACAACCGATTCAAAGAATTCGGCGATTTCACGTGAACTGGTTAACACTTCTGCATCGTAATCACTTAAACCAAATTCAGAAACAAAACGGGCACGTTTGGCATCTGGCAGTTCAGGCATGATTTTTTTAACCGCTTCAATATCTTCTTCGGTGATAATGACTGGCAATAAATCAGGACAAGGGAAATAACGGTAGTCGTTTGCCTCTTCTTTTGAACGCATTGAGCGAGTCGTGTCGTTTTCAGAATCGTATAAACGTGTTTCCTGAACCACTTCACCGCCACTTTCAATCAATTCGATTTGGCGTTCAATTTCAAACTCAATCGCTTTTTCAATGAACTTAAATGAGTTAATGTTTTTTAGCTCTGTACGTGTTCCTAAAGGATCACCTGGCTTACGAACAGAGACGTTTGAATCAACACGGAAAGACCCTTCTTGCATGTTTCCGTCACAAATACCTAAGTACTGCACGAGTTCATGCATTTTCTTAGCATAAGCCACCGCTTCTTGAGCCGATGACATATCGGGATCAGAAACGATTTCTAGCAAAGGCGTTCCAGCTCGGTTCAAATCGATACCTGTCATGCCTGGTACAATTCCGTGGTTAGACTTACCTGCGTCTTCTTCTAGGTGAGCACGAGTTACACCGATGGTTTTCTTTTTGCCATCAACTTCAATCTCTAAAGTCCCTTGTCCAACAATTGGAAACTCTAACTGTGTGGTTTGGTAACCTTTTGGTAAATCTGGGTACATATAGTTTTTACGGTCAAAAACCGATTTACGGCCAATTTCGGCATTCAGCGCTAAACCTAGGCTAATGGATTTATTAATCACACCTTCGTTTAACACTGGCAACATACCAGGCATACCTAAATCAATGTTACAGGCCTGTGTGTTTGGCGCTGCACCGTAGGCAATTGACGACCCTGAAAATATCTTTGTTTTTGTGGTTAACTGAGCGTGTATCTCTAAACCAATTACAACTTCCCAACTCATATCTGTTAACTCCAATTATTGATACTGTTCAGGCATTTGTTTATGCCAATCAGTGACTTGCTGAAATTGATGACCAATATTCAGCAGTTTAGCCTCACTAAAATAAGGCCCAACAATGTGTAAACCAACAGGACGATTATTTGCGAAACCTGCTGGAACAGAAAGACCTGGAAGGCCTGCTAAGTTGACCGGAATGGTGTATAAATCAGAAAGATACATACTGACTTGATCGTCTGATTTTTCACCAATATTAAACGCAGGACTTGGCGCAACTGGCCCCATAATGACATCACAAGATTCAAACGCTTTCGTAAAGTCATCACGCACCATACGGCGTAGCTTTTGTGCTTTTAAATAATAGGCATCGTAGAAACCTGCCGATAATGCATAAGCTCCCACCATAATACGGCGTTTCACTTCTGGGCCAAAGCCTTCAGAGCGTGAACGTCTATATAGGTCTTGTAAATCTTTCGGGTTTTCACAACGATAACCAAAACGCACACCATCAAAGCGAGACAAGTTAGATGACGCTTCTGCAGGTGCTAATACATAATAAGAAGGCACGGCTAAATCTTTGTTTGGCAGATGGACTTCAACAGTTTCCGCCCCCAGTTTTTCAACTTCAGCAATAGCGTTACGTACCAGCTTTTCTACTTCTGTATCTAAACCTTCACCAAAATACTCTGCTGGCACACCAATTTTTAGGCCTTTTAAAGAGTTTTCAAGCTCAGCGGCATAATCGGGTGTTGGGCGATCAGCACTGGTTGAATCACGTTCATCAAAACCAGCCATAGCATTTAACATCCATGCTGAATCTTCCGCTGAACGTGTCATTGGCCCCGCTTGGTCAAAACTGGATGCGTAAGCAACAATACCAAAACGTGATACCGAACCGTAGGTAGGCTTAATACCTGTAATACCACAGAAAGAAGCAGGCTGACGTATTGAGCCACCCGTGTCTGTACCTGTCGCCATTGGCGCTAAACCAGCGGCTATAACCGCTGCTGCACCACCTGATGAACCCCCAGGGACTGCATTTAAGTCCCAAGGGTTTTTGGTTGGCCCGTAATAACTGCTCTCTGAACTTGAACCCATAGCAAACTCATCCATATTGGTTTTACCCAAAATTGGCATACCTACCTTTTTAAGCTGAGTCACTACGTGCGCATCGTAAGGTGCAATAAAGTTATCCAACATTTTTGAGCTACACGATGTCTTTACGCCATCAGTACAAAAAATATCTTTATGCGCAACAGGAATTCCTGTTAACAATTCGCCTTCCCCTGCCGCTAACTTTTCGTCTGCAGCTTTTGCCATTTCAATAGCAAGCTCAGGAGTGACGGTTACGTAAGCATTTAAGTCTGCATCAAATTGAGAGATGCGATTTAAATAGTGTTGAGTTAACTGCACACTGGTTATTTCGCCAGCATGCAATTTTTCACTCATCTGTTTAATGGTTAAATTATGCATTCTCTCTATCACTCAATTACTTGTGGTACTAGATACAGTCCGTTTTCTACCGCTGGGGCAACAGATTGTAATTTTTCATGATTATCAGTTTCAGTAATCACATCTGCACGCAGACGCTGTACTTGATCTAATGGATGCGCCATAGGCGATACATTATCGGTATCAGCGGCTTCCATTTGTGAGAATAAATCTAAAATATTAGACAACTTAGCGGCAACCTCATCAACTTCAGATTCATTGACTTCGATGGCGGCTAAACGAGATATGTATTCGACTTCAGTTTTTCCTAAAGACACACGCTACTCCTAATCGGATACGGTTAAAGCTACCCGTTTTACTGAATAATCAACCCCGTTTTTTTAAGAAATTATCATAAAAAAAGCGAAAAAACTTTACAGCAAAACCAGTAGAAAAAATTTGACCATATAAAATACCATATTAAGGTTTCCTTCTAAAGTCTTATCTCTGTTGAGCAACGCTATTTTTCTGTGATTTATGATAAAAAGCACTGGTATTTTAGGTTTAGTTTTATTCACCAGCATTAATTTTAAAACAGAGCGGATTTCCACTCTGAATGAAGAGTTAGCGTTAAGGCAAAAATTAGTCTTCTCCCATTAAACAGAATAAGTTAAAATACCGAGATTATTTTTCAGTCTAATTTTTAAGGGCCACATTCAATGTTTCGCAAATTCATGGGACTATTTTCAAACGACTTATCTATCGATTTAGGTACTGCAAACACATTAATATACGTTCGTGGTAAAGGCATGGTATTAAACGAGCCTTCTGTTGTATCTATTCGTAATAGTAAACGTGGTGGTAGCAGTCGTTCAATTGTTGCTGTTGGTGAGAACGCTAAACTGATGCTGGGTAAAGAAAACCAAGACATTCAAACAGTTCGCCCTTTAAAAGATGGCGTAATTGCAGATTTTGAAGTCACTGAAAAAATGCTGCAATCTTTTATTAAAAAAGTGCATGAAGCCAAATTTTTTCAACCTAGTCCACGTGTTTTAGTTTGTGTACCTTGCGGCTCTACTCAAGTTGAGCGTAGAGCAATTCGTGAATCCGCTGCGGGAGCAGGTGCTCGTGAAGTTTATCTAATTGAAGAACCTATGGCGGCGGCAATTGGTGCAGGCATGCCTGTAAGCGAACCGACTGGCTCTATGGTTGTGGATATCGGTGGTGGTACAACTGAGGTTGCAACCCTATCATTAAACGGTATTGTTTGGTCTGATTCCGTTAAGGTGGGTGGTGACCGTTTTGATGATGCTATTATCAAATATGTACGTCGTAATTACGGCATGATTATTGGTGAAACTACAGCTGAAAAAATCAAAAAAACCATCGGTACCGCTTATCATGAAGTCACCCCTGACACTATGGAAGTTCACGGTTCGAATATTGCCGAAGCGGTGCCTCGTCGCTTCACACTAAACAGCAATGAAGTTTTAGAAGCTCTGCAAGAGCCTTTATCAGCGATTGTCAGTGCGGTAAGAACGGCATTAGAAAACACCCCTCCTGAACTAGGAGCTGATATTGCTGAACACGGCATTGTGTTGACAGGTGGAGGTGCATTACTACGCAATCTAAGCACACTTCTTTCAGAAGAGACTGGCATTCCAGTAATCATTGCGGATGATCCTCTTACTTGTGTGGCACGAGGCGGCGGTAGAGCCTTAGAGCTTATGGATGAAAAAGGCGTGGATGTTTTTTCATTTGAATAAATAGTCGACTAAATAAAGCTAATATTATAAAGCCAATATTTTTAATTCGTCTTTAGGAGAAAGCCATTAATTTGAGTACGCCATCTGCACAGCAAGAAGGAATGCAGTTTATTATTGCATTCGTTCTTGCTATTGCACTGATGGCAGCCGATCACTATGGCAAAATCCTTGGTAACGTACGTAGTGCACTACTCACCACTCTTACTCCTATTGAACGTGCCGCAACGTTTCCACAGCAAGTTTATAACCTCGTCACAACTGACTTTACCTCTATTAATGCATTAGAGAGAGAAAATCAGCAACTCAAAACAGAGATTTTGCTTTTAAAAGCCAAACAACTCCAACTAACTAATTTGGAATTACAGGTTGAGCGTCTTGAGCGATTATTAGGGACAACCGGTAAAATCACCAATCAAAACGTACAAATTGCAACGGTCATTGTTTACAGCAAAAATCCGCTATCACAATTCTTAACATTGAATAAAGGCGCATTAGACCAAGTTAAAAAGCAACAGACGGTTATTGACTCCCATGGTATTATGGGACAAATCATTAAAACTACGCCAACCACATCACGTGTTTTATTAATTACTGATCCAGACCATCAAATACCTGTTCGCATTCAACGTACTGGACAGCGTGGAATTTTGAATGGAACTGGCCATGATAACGTTCAGTTGAATTTTATTCCGGTCAATAGTGAAGTTAAAGTGGGCGACATTATTGAAAGCTCTGGTTTAGGCGGTGTTTTCCCAGCGGGCTACCCAGTAGCTCAAATTGTTCAAATTGACACTCTTGGAGACAATCCATATTTTAAAATTTCGGCAACCCCTGTTGCTAAACTAAATCAGTCGCACAAAGTTCTGATTATTAGCCAAGAAGAACAAGACAACTGGCAAAACGATTTTGATTTTGACTTTGACTTTGACCTAAAAGCCAACCCTGAAAAGAATAACCCTATAGGTAAGGGAGAGTAACTTGACTGATAAACTGATAAACGTTCGTTCCAATCAGGTAAGAGGCATTATTCTTTTAACTTACCTTGTTGCTTTAATCATAGATAGCATGGTCTTGTTAAATAGCAATCTGGGCTTTATTCCGCCAATAACACTCATGATTGTTTTATATTGGAGCAGCCATTTCTTGGATAAAACATTTCTGGTATCGGCTTTTTTATTAGGCGTTATGGTCGATGCACTCTATCAAACCACACTTGGAGCCCACGCCCTTCTTTATATTATTATTCTGTTTATAATGATGCGCCAACGCTTGCAATTCCGCACCTACCCCACCTGGCAGCAAGCATTTATTATTGGTATCTATTTAATGATTTACCAAGTATTGAACACCGTGTTTTTTTCCCCTGTATTAGATAACGGGCAATTTGTATTCTATTGGAGCATGCCAGCAGCAGCGATTCTAATATGGCCTTCTATCAGTGCTCTTTTAAACAGAACCGCGCTCAATAACAGCTAACTCAATAAAGACGCGAAATTATGTCAGAGCAATTAAATTTCAACAGTGATGCCGAAACGCATCAACAAAAACGCCGTTTTAGATTTAGGCTTTACTTTGCGTATGGTTTTGTTTTATTGCTGTTTGCTTTTTTAATTGCTCGTATGGCTCATTTACAGTGGATTAACTATGAACGCTATCATGGTTTAGCAGAAGGTAATCGAATTTCGGTTGAAACCATCGCCCCTACTAGAGGAAAAATATTTGACCGTAATCATGTATTGCTAGCAGATAACCAGCCTGTATTTACACTGAGTATGATTCGAGAAAACATGGATGACATTCACGCCTTTGAACTTGCGTTGATGAACCTGCTCGACCAAACCAAACCTGAAAAAATAGAGAAATATTTCAAAAAATTCCGCAAATGGAATCGAGCAAAGTCTTACTCCCTCCCATTTAGCCTTACCGAAGAGCAAGCGGCTCGTTTTTCGGTTATGAGTTATCAATTTCCTGGCGTGACGCTTACAGCTCGTTTAAAACGAGTCTACCCACACAAAAGCAGTGCAGTTCACGCACTGGGTTATGTAGGGCGAATCAATATGAAAGAACTCAAAAAACTGGATGAGTCCGTTTATAGAGGAACCCAAATTATTGGTAAATCTGGAATTGAACGGTTTTATGAGTCTAGACTGCATGGTTATCCAGGGGTACAGCAAATTGAAACCAACGCACGTGGTCGAATTTTAAGAAAATTGGAAACCGTACCCGCAAAACCCGGTGAAGACCTTCACCTAACCATTGATATTAAACTACAAGAGTATGCCGAGTCACTATTTGGCAACATGCGTGGAGCTTTAGTCGCTATTGACCCTCAAAATGGCGAAGTTTTGGCTTTTGTTAGCATGCCAACATTTGATCCAAATCTATTTGTGGATGGCATTGACCAAAAAAATTACGATAGACTGCTTTACAATCCTGATCGCCCATTTATCAACCGAGTCATCAACGGCCAATACCCTCCCGGCTCAACCATAAAGCCTTTTATTGCGTTAGGTGCTATTGAAAACGACTACATCTCACCAACTAAAAAAATCTATGATCCAGGGTATATCGATTTTGCAGGCATTCGCTATAGAGATTGGAAACGCACTGGTCACGGCCTTGTAGATATGAATTCAGCGATTGCAGAGTCTTGCGATACTTATTTTTATGAATTAGGTCTAAGCATGGGAATTGATGCCATACATGATTCCATGGCACCGTTTGGGTTTGGTAGCATCACCCATATTGATATCAATGGAGAATCAAAAGGAATACTGCCCTCTCAAGAGTGGAAAAGAATGACCAAAGGCAAGTCTTGGTATCGTGGTGAAACCATTAACTCATCGATTGGCCAAGGCTATCACTTAACAACGCCTCTTCAACTTGCTAAAGCCACTGCCATTTTGGCTAACCGAGGTAAAATCATTCAACCGCATATACTGCGATGGGCTATACCGCCAAAACCTGCAGAGCAAATTGAAATCAAAAAAATATCCAACTGGGAAGATGTGATTCAAGGTATGAAAGATGTGATGCATGGTAGAAAAGGAACTGCTCGCAAATATGGAAAAGGGCTCCCTTTTAAAATGGCGGGAAAAACTGGTACAGCTCAAGTATTTAGCTTGAACTCAGCTAAATACAATGCCAGTGAGCTTGATAAATCATTGCATGACCACTCTTTATTTGTGGGGTTTGCACCCGTAGACAAACCTCAAATTGCCGTTGCTATCATTGCTGAAAATGCGGGAAGTGGGAGTAAAACGGCAGCGCCATTGGCGGTTAAAGTCATCAAACGCTATTTAGCAGATAAAATGCAAAGCAAAGACAACCAAAAAATAAAACAAAAAAGTAAAAATAAATAATTAAGCCAAATGAAATTAGACGACATACAACCCCAACAAGTTTACCGTCACAATAAAGGCATTCTAGAAGCCCTTCATATTGATGGTTGGTTGCTTATTGGCCTGTTATTATTATTAGCCACTGGTACAGCTGTGGTTTACAGCGCATCAGGCGGTGACGAAGCCGTAATTATTCGCCATATTATTCGAGTAGGTTTTGCACTGGCACTTATGATTATATTTGCACAAATCCCGCCCAATATTATTTATCTCTTTACACCCTGGCTGTTTTTAATAGGCATTATGATGCTTGTCGCCGTTATTCTGTTTGGAGATATAGGAAAAGGCGCGCAACGTTGGCTAAATTTTGGCCCTGTTAAGTTTCAACCCTCCGAACTTATGAAGCTTGTACTTCCAATAACCGTCGCCTGGCTATTTGCTCATAGTCAGTTTCCACCAAGTTATAGAAGACTATTAATAGGGGCTGTAATCATTGGTTTTACGGCAAGTTTAATTGTTGTTCAACCAGACTTAGGTACCTCTCTGCTTATCGCAATGAGTGGACTATTTGTGCTGTTTTTTGCAGGCCTGCCTTGGAAAGTTATTCTAGCAGCCATCACCGCTGCTGTTGCCAGCGCACCGGTTGCTTGGCACTTTATGCACGCATACCAAAAACAGCGTGTATTAACCTTTTTAGATCCAGAATCCGATCCTCTTGGCAGTGGCTATCACATTATTCAGTCTAAAATTGCAATTGGTTCCGGCGGAATTCAAGGCAAAGGTTTTATGGGCTCAACTCAAGCACACTTGGAATTTCTACCAGAAAGCACGACCGACTTTATTTTTTCAGTACTATCCGAAGAGTTCGGTCTACTTGGCGTGATTACCCTATTAACCCTTTACGCTTTTGTGATTGCACGCGGCTTTTATATTGCCTCACAAGCACAAGATAACTTTACCCGATTAATTGCCGCAAGCTTAACTATGACACTGTTTGTTTATATCTTCGTAAACATCGGCATGGTAAGTGGACTTTTGCCAGTGGTTGGTTTGCCATTACCTCTGGTAAGCTATGGCGGAAGTTCACTGGTAACCCTAATGATAAGTTTTGGAATATTAATGTCTATTCACACTCATAAGCGTCTGCTTACCGACTAGACAAGAAACAAAAACATGGACTGAAATTAAAATTTTTGGTGCTAATAGTTCTTGCCAATCTGTTAAACAATTCCCTGCCTTTGACATTTCAGTTTAGGGCAAAATATGTTAAATTAGCTCTTTTTAGACTATTCAAAAAAATACTCTGATACAACCAAAGTAGGGAAAATATTCCGTTATGCTTATGCCAAAACACATTGTTACGTTGTTCACTTTATGTCTATTTGCTTTTGGGCAAATCGCTTTTGCTGAAACTTTACCAAAACCAAATATATCTACTCCGCACGTCATCCCATCAGCGCCAAACATTGCGGCTAAAGCGTATCTAGTGATTGATTTTAATAGCGGCCATGTTCTAGCAGAAAAACGTTCAAATGAACGTGTTGAGCCTGCTAGCTTGACTAAAATCATGACCGGTTATGTTGTCATTAATGAGTTAGCAAATGGCAACATAAACCTAGATGATATGGTTACAATCAGTTCAAAAGCTTGGAAAATGCCTGGTTCAAAAATGTTTATTGAAGTAGGCAAAAAAGTGTTCGTAAAAGATTTAATCAAAGGCATGGTTATTCAATCGGGTAACGACGCAAGTGTCGCCCTAGCAGAACATATTGCGGGTAGCGAAGAAGTCTTTGCCCAACTTATGAATAAGTACGCCAAAAGTTTAGGCATGACAAATACAAACTTTATGAATGCAACAGGCCTGCCTAATCCTAATCACTATACAACAGCGGCTGACTTAGCTATTTTAACCAAAGCTTTAATTTCAAAATTTCCAGAAGAATATAAATGGTATTCTCAGAAGAAATTCACATTTAATGGCATCACACAATACAACCGTAACAAACTTTTATGGCAAGACCCGACGGTTGATGGATTGAAAACCGGCCACACAGAAAGCGCTGGTTACTGCCTAGTATCTTCTGCTAAGCGTGAAGACACACGTTTAATTACTGTTGTCTTAGGAACATCCAGTTCTAAAATGCGTGTTCAAGAAAGCCAAAAATTATTGAACTACGGTTTTCGTTTTTTTGAAACACACAAGCTTTACTCTGCAAAACAACGCTTAAATGATGTAAAAGTTTGGGAAGGTACTCGTGACTTAATAGGCGTGGGTTTAGATAAAGATTTATACATCACAATCCCACGTGGACAATATAAAAACATTAAAATTGAAAGTTCGGTACACCCTGAAATCAAAGCCCCTCTTGAGGCAGGACAAAGCTTAGGAACCCTGCATATCACATTAGGTGATGAAACCATTGCCGACCAAGAATTATTGGCATTAGATTCTGTAGAAGAAGGTTCTTTTTTCAAAAAAATCATGGATCAATTTAAATTATTCATCAACTCAATCATTGGATAATGTTTCAGCACTCCAGTTTATAGGCATTATAGGAACACTCATGAACGACACGGTTAGCCAACAAATTGTTTACTTGAATGGTAGCTATCTTCCAATGTCAGAATCGCAGATCTCTACCCAAGACCGCGGTTTTCTATTTGGTGACGGTGTTTATGAAGTGATTCCTGTCTATCAGCGTAAGCTGTTTCGTTTTGATGCGCACCTTGAACGTTTAAAAAACAGCTTAAAGGCGACGAGCATTAGCAACCCTTTAACAGATTCAGAATGGCAAAAAATGCTCGAAACGTTGATTGAAAAGCATAACTGGCAAGACCAGTTTGTTTATCTTCAAGTTACTCGTGGTGTGCAAATGACACGTGACCACATGCCTGCAGAATGTTTAACACCAACCATTTATGCCTATACAAACCCTTTAAAACCTGTATCCGATACAATTATTGAAAACGGCATTAAGGTCATTACTTTAGATGATATTCGTTGGTTACGTTGTGATATTAAAGCGATTACTCTATTACCAAATGTCATGATGAAGTTAGCGGCAAAATCACAAGATGCCGATGATGCCATTCTGATTACTCGTGAAGGAACCATTTCTGAAGGTACGGCAAGTAATACTTTTATGGTTAAAGATGGTAACCTAATCACACCTCCGAATAGTCACGAAATTTTGCCAGGCATCACACGCATGGTTTTGGAATCAATTGCTAATGAACATAATATCCCTATGATTGAAAAAGACATTACGCTTGATGACTTGAATAGTGCAGATGAAATTTGGTTATCTAGCTCAACCAAAGAAGCATTGCCAATTACCAAACTTAATGGACAAACTGTGGGCAATGGAAAACCTGGCGAGCTTTGGTTGCAAATGCGAGAGTATTATCAACAACACAAACAGAAGTTTATTGAATCACACTAAATACAGTAAACAAATACCTTTTTTATAGAGTTAAGCCAAATTTATATCAGGTTAAATTATGACAAAAGATTTACACACCCCAGACAATGAATCCTTAATTGATTTTCCATGCGACTATAAACTAAAAGCGATGGGAAAAAACAGCGAATCGTTTGTAGACGTGGTTTTTGAGATTGCTTGTAAGTATGCACCTGGCACACCAAGAGAAAATATCCAAATCACAGACTCTAAAGGTAAAAAGTTTATTTCAGTTAATGTCACCATTCATGCTACTTGCCTTGAACAAATTCACGGTATTTATGGCGATTTGAAAAAACACCCTGAAGTATTAATGTCGCTTTAGACCAAGTTTAAACAACCTATTTTGCATGAACATTGTCATTAAACACCTCGGCCTTCAGGCTTATGAAGCAACTTGGCAAGCCATGCAAGATTTTACCCATCAACGTACAGAACAGACAGCGGATGAGCTTTGGATTGTAGAGCATCCTGCTGTTTTCACACAAGGTTTAAACGGCAAAGCCGAACATCTGTTACAAACTACCGATATTCCAATTGTACAAACCGACCGTGGTGGCCAAATCACTTATCACGGGCCTGGGCAAGCCATTGTTTATGTTTTAATCGATTTAAAACGTATAAAACTTGGGGTACGCGCTTTAGTTACAGAAATTGAAAACAGTATTATTCAATACTTGGAAACATTAGGCATTGCATCAGAAGCCCGTTCCGATGCACCTGGTGTCTATGTTAATCAGCAAAAAATTGCCTCTTTAGGTCTTAAAATTCGTAAACAGCGCAGTTATCATGGCTTAGCATTAAATGTAAGCATGGATTTAACGCCATTTAAAACCGTAAACCCTTGTGGTTTACAAGGCATGCAAATGACACAACTTGCCGCCCTTCTTCCTAGTCATAAAACCCCATCAACAGAGAAAGCAGGCCTGGCTTTAGCCAACATACTGAGCCAGCGAATCAATCACTCAAAAAGCGAACCCTGAATCCTTTATAATATTGGCCATTATTCTTTTAGAAACTCCGTAAATTATGTCTGAAATCCCACAAATTCAAGAGATTGGTCTTGACGCTATTGGCAATCGTAAAAGCTTAAAAGAACAAAACCAAGCAATGCCTAAGGGTCAATACAAAACCAAGTCACTCAAGCATCGTCCCGACCCAAGTGCCGAAAAATTAAAAAAGCCACGTTGGATTAAGGCTAAATTACCCAAAGCTAAAGACATGCATCGTGTGACAGAGTTGAAAAACATCATGCGTGATAAAGGCTTGCACTCAGTTTGTGAAGAGGCCTCCTGCCCTAATTTAGGCGAGTGTTTTGGTCACGGCACGGCGACATTTATGATTATGGGTGATATCTGTACCCGTAAATGCCCATTTTGTGACGTGACTCATGGTCGTCCCAAACCTTTGGATAAGAATGAACCAAAACATTTGGCTGAAACAGTCAAAGCGATGCAGCTTAAATATGTGGTCATTACCTCGGTTGACCGTGATGACTTACGTGATGGTGGTGCACAACACTTTACCGATGTGGTCAGCGAACTGCGTAACAGTCTACCTGAACTCCGAATTGAAACCTTAGTACCTGATTTCCGTGGTCGTTTATCTGTCGCTTTAGAGACCCTTTCTGTTTCCGCTCCAGATGTACTGAATCACAACTTAGAAACCGTACCGCGTTTATATGAAGAAGCTCGCCCGGGTGCCAATTACCAGGCCTCCTTAGATTTGCTTAAACGTTTTAAAGAGATGAATCCAAATGTTGTCACAAAATCCGGCTTAATGGTAGGTTTGGGTGAAAGCATGCAAGAATTATTACAAGTTATGCAAGATTTAAGAGCGCATAAGGTTGAAATGTTGACCGTTGGACAATATTTACAACCTAGCGACTTCCATATAGGGGTAAAAAAATATTGGACGCCCGAAGAATTTAAACAAGTGGAAGACGCAGGTTATGAAATGGGCTTTACCAATGTCGCTTCAGGGCCAATGGTTCGCTCTTCATACCACGCAGACTTACAAGCCAAAGAACTAGCACAATAACTATTTTGGTGCTTTAGCTCTCTGCTTTGAACTCTTTATCACTTAGTTAGAAACTATTGGAAAACAACATGTCACAACAATCTTATCAAGACTCAGTACAGCGCTTTCTTTTTAAAGAACTGAATATTCGTGGTCAGCATATTCAAATGCAAGAGAGCTGGCAGGCTATGATCAAAGATCGCCATTATCCAGAAGTGATTATAAAGCTACTGGGTGAATTAACCGCCATGTCGGTATTAATGGCCAACGGCATGAAACACGAAGGCCGTATTACCCTGCAAATTCAAGGTACAGGGCCTATTACCCTGCTGGTTGTTGATGTCACTCATGATTTAAAAGTTCGTGGTGTTGCCAAAACAAACCAAGAGATAACTAATGAAGCAAACATAGACGAACTGTTGGGCGATGGTCAAATACTCATGACCTTAGAAAACACACAAACTCAGCATCACTTTCAATCTTACGTCCCGCGTGAAGGCGACAGTATTTCTCATGCGTTTGAAACCTTTTTAAGCCAGTCAGAGCAACTGCCTTCCAAAGTTTGGTTGGCCGCAGATGAAAACAGTCTTGGTGGCGTAATGATTCAAAAAATGCCGGAAACAGACGGTCATGATGAAGACGGCTGGGAACGTGTTTTGCAAATTACCACAACCGTTAAAGATGAAGAGTTAATAGGCCTGCCTGCAGAAGAGTTGCTACACCGTCTCTTTCATGAAGAATTAATTGAATTGTTTGACTCAGATGCAGTGACATACGAATGTCCACAAGATAAAGAACGTGTTGAAGTGATGTTGAAATCTTTAGGAGAAGATGAGGTTCGCAAGCTACTAGAAGAACAAGGTGAAATCGTGATTCACAATGAAATGTGTAATTTTCATATGCGCTTCAATAAAGAGGATATAGATCAACTCTTTAAAGAAGAAGCGAGCACAGTTCAGTAGCTTAAAACAGCTCCACTAAACCTACCAAACTTAATGCTTAAGGTAAGGAATTACCAAGACACTATTTGAATTCTAGTGCTCGTTGGTTAAATACATAATAATTTTTAGATGTTTTAAACATCGAGCCTTGAAGAGGCGGCTGTTGATACATGAAATGCATAGGTGTAATTTCAGCATTTCTGCACTTATGGCGTTTTAGTTAACGAAGTTGTTTAGCAGACTTGGCTAATAGCTTGCCTGAATGGTTCTCATTATCTGTTAGATAAAAATAAAAGAACGATAAAGTTACAAACACTCCTCAGATGATTAATTATCTAAATAATTCATATTACTATCACAACTATTGTTTAGATCCACCAATAAACCAACTCTACCATGCCGTTTTATAAAATTAATACTCCACGAGCAACTAACAGCTAAAACGAAAAAAACACAGTGGCCGTACATTCTTCTTCAAGCTTAAAGTTACGCAGCTCAATGATGCCTGCTATCGTAGCCAAAAATAGCAGACCAGAAAGTGTCAAAAAACCCAACACACTTTTTCACCACGTGTGTTTTATCCATAGACAAGCAAAAATCAATGTTCATGACTCTCTGTATGGCACTTAAACTATGATTATTTAGGTAATTAACGACTACTCTTCTTCAATTTTTCGTGTAAAGACCCAGTCCGTGTCTGAAGATAATTCTGGGTTGAACTTATAGCCATCTGTATCAAAATATTTTAAATCTTCAGCATTTTCTAGCAAATTATCTGCTGTATAACGAGCCATTAAACCACGCGCTTTTTTGGCATAAAAACTGATGATTTTGTACTGACCATTTTTCCAATCTTTAAAGATTGGGGTAATGATTTGACCATTGAGCTCTTTTTTCTTGACCGCTTTAAAATATTCATTAGATGCCAAATTTACCAAGGTCTTACTGCCAATTTCAGCAAGATGCTGATTCAATAAATCGGTAATCTGACTACCCCAAAAAGCATACAAATCTTTACCTTTTGTATTAGCAAATTTGGTTCCCATCTCCAAACGATATGGCAGCATATCATCACAAGGTTTTAACAAACCATACAAGCCTGACAAGATACGTAAATGGTTTTGAATGTATTCAATGCCTTTGTCGGAAAGCGTATACGCATCCAACCCCTGATAAACATCCCCTTTAAACAGCCAAGCGGCTTGTTTTGCTTTATCAGTTGGAAAAGGCATTGTCCAATCTTGAAAACGTTGATAATTTAACTCAGAGAGTTTTTCACTAATATGCATCATCTGACCAATTTCTACTGGCCCTAGTTTTTTCAACTGTTCCGCCAATTCAGCAGCTTGGTTTAACAAAGCACCTTGAGTATGTAACTCTGTCTGCACCGGTGTTGTTTCGTCTAAAGCTTTTGCGGGCGATACAACCATTAACATTATTAAATTCCTTCCTGATTTACTATTAACTAGATTATATACGATGCACTAATAGAGATTGATTGGAAAGCACAATTAACAAGATAGATTTTTTTATAAATTTGCATACAATGGTTCTTAACCACCATTAAGGATTATTCATGACTCCAGATTTATTAACCAAAGTTATTTTACCTGCTGCACTTTTTTTAATTATGTTTGGAATGGGACTGTCCTTAAAATTAGCCGACTTTCAAAATGTAGCCAAATCTCCTAAAGCGATAAGTATCGGCCTTATAGGGCAATTACTGCTCCTGCCGTTACTGGCATTTATGATTGCCATTGTCCTGCAATTACCACCTGAAATAGCGGTTGGTTTAATGATTATTGCACTCGCACCCGGTGGTGCTACATCGAATATGTTTACCTATTTATCTAAAGGCGATGTCTCTCTTTCTATTAGCCTAACGGCCGTAGTCAGTGTTATTACACCGTTTACCATTCCTATTATTGCTGCTTTTAGCATGGCCTTCTTTATGGGTGACAGCTCGGCTTTCAATATTCCTGTTATCAAAACTATTATTCAGCTTTTAGCTATTACACTTGTGCCAGTTGCTTTGGGAATGTTCGTACTCACTCGATGGCCAAATTTTGCCGCAAGATTAGAGGCGTTTTTTAAATGGTTCTCAATTATTTTCTTAATACTCATCATTGTGTTGATTGTCTTAAAAAACAAAGACAGCGTTCTGCACTTTTTTGCTCAAGCAGGCCTGGCAACCCTTATTTTGAATATTTCAGCATTAATTATTGGCTATATAATGGCTAAAAAAGCGCAACTATCTCATGCCCAATCGGTTTCCATTGGTTTTGAAGTAGGCATACAAAACGGAACTTTGGCACTATTAGTTGCCGGAACCTTAATTGGTAATGAAGTAATGATGATTCCAGCTGTAACCTACTCATTAATCATGTTTTTTAGTGGCGCAGCCTTTGGTATATGGATAAAAAAACAGCGTAATATTTCCGTAAAATAGAGTTTATCTACAAATAAAAATTACTTCTGCATCAAACAGTTATAAGATTAACTGGTATTTTTTACTTATCGCTAATTTATTTTCAAATGTAATCTTAATTTAACTTTTATTATGTATAAATGTGTATATAATGGGTTTTGTACGATTAAGTGCACTTATTTTTGTTTTTCCATTTCGACCGTTTCACGTTTCGCTCTGATTACCATAAGTAACTGCAAGATCGACAGAATTTCCGCCTGACAACATCAGGCATGTTTTACTTATGAAAAAAATTAGGATTAGATTATGTCTACTACTGGCACCGTAAAATGGTTTAACGAAACAAAAGGCTTTGGTTTTATTGCACAGGAATCAGGACCTGATGTCTTTGCACACTTCAGTCAAATTGAAGGTTCTGGCTTTAAAACTCTAGCAGAAGGCCAGAAGGTTACGTTCAATGTTACTGATGGTCAAAAAGGACCTCAAGCTGAGAACATCACCGTTGTTGAAGATTAATTCTTTAAAATAACGATGACATAAAAAAAGGCCTGAATGACTTATCATTCAGGCCTTTTTGCTTTGTGGCAAAGTAAAACCTCACCCCAATTTTTAGAAATTCAAACTACTGCAATATTCACATTATTTTAAAGTTTATATTTTGCAAAACCTAAACAGCATCTGGTGTTAATTCAACCGACTCCAGAAAGTGACGCAGTTTAGTAATTTCTGATTTATCCGCTAACTCATGTCCATGATGCGGTAAACCTAAAACCATCTCTTGATCTTTGAAATGAATCTTCGCTTTATTACTATTGGATACATCAATCGTAGCGCCAAAATGCTCTAAAGCATGTGACAACTTCTTCCAATCTACATTCGTAGCAATTGGGTGGGCAAATACTTTTTCGATAATGGCTTTATGTTTATGGCTCATAGAGAATCCTTTTCTGTTTTGAGTTATTTAATCTGAGAGCTTTGCATGAGTGGGGCGCGAAAGAAAAAAGGCGAAAAAATATTCCTGATTGAGGCGGGAGACGCAGGTAATAGCTAGCTATTACCAAGTATTCCAACGAAAAGCAGGAGATTTTGGCCTTTTTAATCCGTGCATCCATCTCGTGCAAAGCACTCAATATATTGGTTCAATTTCATTCTATAACTCTAGCCATTTAATCCGAGCCTTTTTAAAACAAAACTTATTTCAGATTAAGAGTAACCCTTAACCAAATTACTCCTCTATAGCATTACGAGATTTCTCTAATTCCTCTTTTAAATCGGTGATTTCTTTGTCACTCAAAAGCCGAATATCACCGACCTCTAAACCTGACAAAGTAAATTCCATTATTTGAATGCGTTTTAAGCGCACCACTCTATAACCCAACTCTTTTGCCATTCGTCTTATCTGTAAATTTAGGCCTTGTGTTAAGGTAATTTCAAAGCATTGCTCTCCAATCTTTCTCACCTTACATGGCAAGGTAATCGTATGTAATATAGGTACGCCTGAAGCCATCTTTTGAACAAAATTTTCTGTAATAGGCTTGTCCACCCAAACTTGGTAAACCTTTTCATGATGATTTTCAGCTCGCATAATTTTATTTACGCTGTCACCTTGATTGGTTAGCAACATTAAACCTTCAGATTCCTTATCTAAGCGCCCTACCGCAAAGATTCTCTGAGGATAATTAATAGCTTGTTCAATATTATTTTTAACTCCTAAATCATGCGTGCAAACCACGCCAACAGGTTTATGGTAGAGGAGGTAAATAGCTTTGGGTTTTTGTTGAATAAGTTTGCCAGAAACAGTGACGATATCGTTGCTATCAATCAACATACCTAATGTAGCAGGTTGATTGTTTACCAAGACTTCTTTATTTTGAATCAAGCGATCGGCTTGCTTGCGTGAACACACCCCCATTTCACTTAACCACTTATTGATTCTAGTCATAGTTCAGCCTATTTTTTAAGAGTAGCGTGATTTTGGGTGTTCGCACAAAGGGGTACTGGGATAAGAGTAGTTAGAATATTAAGTGATTGAAATTCAGTTTAATGAGCAGATACCTTAATCAGAAAACATGATAGTCAACAAACTTTAGCCTCAGTCTGTTGTAAACGTTCAATGGTACCAATGTCTGACCACAAACCTTCTTGGAGTTCGCCACTGATCAGACCTTGTTGCATGGCTTGACGTAAGATGGGCGCTAAACGAATAAAATCCACTTCCATTCCTGCAAATAACTTAGGATGTAACACGCTTAAACCAGCAAAGGTGTATTCGCCCTGTTGCTGAACCAACCCTTCTGAATCCAAACCGAAGTCCCCTTTGGCATTATGTTCTGGGCTAGGAACCAGCATTAAATGACCTAAACAAGTGGTTTCTTTACCGTCCGATAACTGTTGGGCTTTTTTAATTAGCCCGTCAAACGGCATTTCACAAAACACATCGCCATTTATCACTAAAAACGGCTTGTCACCAAGCAACTCTAAGGCATTAATAATGCCGCCTGCGGTTTCTAGACCGCCTTCTGGTTCAGGAGAGTAAGACAGTTTAACGCCCCAATGCGAACCATCACCTAAAGCCTGTTCGATTTTATGGCCTAACCAGGCATGGTTAATCACAATCTCATTAATGCCTGTCGCAGCCAATTTTTCAATATGATATTCAATCAAAGGCTTGCCACATAACGGCACCAAGGGCTTAGGTGTGGTATCGGTAATGGGTCGCAAACGATTACCCCGTCCAGCAGCTAATATCATGGCTTTGATTGGTGTCTTACTTTCTTGGTTTTGCACTCTGCTTTCCTGTTTACACAACGTTGAGAAGTGTTAAGTTTATGAAAATTTAGGTAAAACTTTACTTTCCACTAAATTCACCAATGATTGTATTTCTGGGTATTTACCACCCACCTTAACCAAATACTCTAACGTTAACGGAATATCTTTAAGATAGCCATCTTTACCATCTCTATGTAGTAAACGGGCAAAAATTCCTGATGCTTTTAAGTGGCGCTGCACGCCCATTAAATCCATCGATCTTTGAAAATGGTTCCATTCATCTTTATGCATGACCTTTGTTTGGCACAACTGCAAGAAATAGTTTCTCTGCCACTCTAAAACTTGCCCTTCGGGCCATGCGATATAGCAATCTCTAAGCATGGACACAGCATCATAAGTTAAAGGCCCTTTCACTGCATCCTGAAAATCTAAAATTCCTGGATTCGCTTCGTCTAACACCATCAGGTTACGACTATGATAATCACGATGCACATAGGTCTGTGGCTGCTTAAGCGCTGAATTCACAAGTAAGTCTTGTACATTCTGCCAGGCCTGGGTTTCGACTTTATCTAAGCCAATGTCTAAATGAGTGCCTAATAACCAATCTGAAAACAGAGACATTTCTGTATAGAGCAACTTATCATCATATGCGGGTAAACTTTGTGCAACGGTGTTGCCTTTGGTTTGCAAACGCACTAATGCGGCAAGTGCATCACCATACAGTGCGTCTACTTTAGACTCTGAAGCCGTCTCTAGCACTGACAAATAGGTGGTACTGCCAAGATCTGTTAACAGTAAAAACCCTTGGTCTAGGTCTTGTGCTAAAACTTCAGGAACCGTTAAGCCCATTTTTACAAGCTGTTCTGAAACGGCAATAAAGGGACGACAGTCTTCATGCTTAACAGGTGCATCCATAATAATGTAACTATTACTACCTGCAGCGCCTTTGGTTTCTATTCTAAAATAACGCCTAAAGCTTGCATCACTGGATGCTGGCACAGGATTTGTCACTTCACACTCTTGTAAAATTGACAGGCTTTCTAGCCAATTCATCATGATTTGAAATCTTTCATTCATTCGGTAAATACTCGGTTAAAATAAGCAGTTCGTGAATAATTAATGATTCTCTATTAGATGTCAAATTCTGAGTCACATTTTATAATGAAAGAACCGGCTAAAAACACACTAAATTCGATTAAAGACTCGGTTTATAACGCACCCTGTTTTTCTCCATCTCATTTTAAAACACTCGCGTTAATTATTTGCTTAACACCTTACCTGGCCTGGTCAGATGAAATTAAAACAAATGCCTCTGTTTCGTCTCAGGCTAATAATCCATGTGCACCAGAACGGATCGCTCAGCAACAAAACATCTCCGCAAAAACCGCCAATAACGAATCTGCAACACAGAATATTGAAGCGGATAAATTATCCCAGCCAAGTAAAACGCAATATTTACTTCAAGGTGGTGCGGTTTTAAAACAACCAGGCCTGGTTGCTCTAAGTGATGAAGCGATTTACGACAAACAAGATAAAACAGCCGCATTTAATGGCCATGTAGAAATACATCAATCAGATTTAATCATTAAGGCCGATACTGCTAGAATCAATAATGAACAAGAAACGGCTGTATTAACGAATACCCAATATCAAATGTTACCGAGCCGAACTCACGGTAAATCTAAAAAGATTCAAGTCAATCAAAAAAAACAACAAGCAGAACTTGCTAAGGCATCACTCTCTACTTGTAAGCTAAATAATGATCAATCTGTGGATTGGGATTTGAAATTTGATAAATTAACCATCGACAATAAAGCCCGCAGAGTAGTCGGTAAAAACACCACACTTTATTTCAAAGATGTACCCATTTTCTACACGCCCTATTTCGACTACCCTCTTGATGACCGAGCAAGTGGTCTGCTTTTCCCTGAAATTGGTAGTTACAAATCGCTGACTCAAAATGAGTCAAACCAGTACGTAAAACAGCCTTACTACTTTAATATCGCTCCTAATATGGACGATACTCTTACTGCTATTCCAATGACGCAACGTGGTTTAGCATTAGAAAACGAATTTCGTTACATGGCAAAACAGCAAGATATTTTGCATAGTGCCAAAATAACCCTGACCGGTTTACAAGACCAACTTACCGCTTCAGAGGGAATTGTTTCAGCAGATACTTCAGGTAACTTGGTTTACGGAGATAAACGCTCTGAACGCTGGCGTGCGAGTATTGAGGCAAACCAAAACTGGGGACACGGTTTTACCAGTACCTTAAATTGGGATGAAGTTTCTGATGAAAGTTTTTTTGCCGATATTCCTGTACAAACTAACTTAAGAACCGCTACCCAAAAGCAACGTAATGCGCAAATCAATTATTCAAATGCGTCATTTAATGCTTATATTCAACTACTGAGTTATTTAAGACTGCAAAATGCGGCGATTAACTATGAAAAACGCCCAGAAATTGGTGCAAGTTACGCCAAATACATTGGTAACTTTGATTTTGATATCGCCGCCACGGTTACCGATTTTGTTGTACCCGTTTCTGGGCACAGTAAACCAGAAGGACTTCGTTTTCATACTGCACCAACCTTAAGCTACCAAACACAAAATAGTTATGGTCAATTTAAAACCACCCTTGTTGCAAACCAAACTCAATACAATATGCGAGACAATGGTTTCAACCCTTCTAGCGATGACAGCATCAGTCGATTTATTCCTCAAATTGCTGTACGCGGTAGTTTGGTATTTGAAAGAGACCTTGATTTCAACAAAAGTACCTACACACAAACCTTAGAACCTGAAATTCAGTACCTATTTACCCCATATGAAGACCAGTCAGACATTGCTCTGTTTGATACCGCCAATCGCAGTTTAGATTTTAGTAATCTCTTTGCTTTAAATCGTTTTACTGGTGCTGACCGTATTGGAGATACCAACCAAATTACCGCAGCCTTAACCACTAAATTACTCAGCCCGAAGGGAAAAACCATCGCTGAGGCAGGAATCGGTCAAATCGCCTACCTTGAGGATAGAAAAGTCACCTTAACAGGGGCTCCAGATACCGAAAAGGTATCGGACTACTTTGTAAAACTCGGCTTAGATTTTAGTGAGTGGTATTTTGCGTCAACCACCCAGCTGGATAGCCAAGACCAACACCTTGTTAATGCCAATACTCGTTTAAAATGGCAACAGACTAACGATATAGTATTAATCAACCACACTTTAAATAACCAAGGTCAACCAACTGAAACGGAAATGCTATCGGTTGGCGGCTACACTAAAATCAACACCACCTGGGATTTAGGAATTTACAGTAGTTACGACCTAAAAAATGAAGATTTATATGAGACTCAACTTGGATTACGCTATGACAGCTGTTGTTGGGCAGCAGAATTTATTGCAGAACGTATACAACTTGAAAATGGCTTGTATAATGATGGCATTCAAATCCAGTTTGAACTTAAAGGCTTAAGCTCTTCTGGTACAAAATTTAAACAAGCTTTAACAAACAAACTTAATTTTTAATGGCATACGCATGAAAAAAAATCTACGCTCGTTACTCTTTTCATTTTTCACTAGCCTATTTATCGCTGGTACTTTTAACGCTTCAGCAATGGCCGAAGACGTTTTAATTGATAAGGTCGTTGCCGTTGTGAACGATCGCATCATACTGAAAAGTGAATTATCCAGTAAGATGTATGAGCAAGCCCAAGCCTTAGCCGCTCAAAACATTCCTGTAAATGATACCGCTGCCTTAAGAAAAAAAGTATTAGACAGTCTTATTCTTGAAAAGCTTCAAGAAAAACGTGCCGCTCAAATAGGTATTAATGTCACCGATGAAGAAATTAATCAGCAAATGCAAAACATTGCTGAACAAAACCAAATGTCCCTATTAGAACTGCGTAATCGTTTAAACATTGAAATGCCTGACGGTTTTCAAAAAGCTCGTCAAAAAATCAAACAACAACTTACTATTCAAAAGTTACGTGAAGCAGAAGTCATTAGTAAGGCTCAGGTCACCGAAAGTGAAATTCAAAACTACTTGAAACGTCAGCATTTAGCGAATAAAAACGTCTCCTTTCACCTTAACCACATTTTAATTGCATTGCCAGAATCGGCGACACCACAACAACGTGAAACGGCATTAGAAAGTATTAAAAGCCTACAACAACGTATCAAATCAGGCGAAGATTTTGCCCAGCTTGCGGTTCGTTACTCAAATGGTAGTAATGCGTTAAGCGGTGGTGATTTAGGTTGGATGAAAGAGGACGAAGTACCTACTTTTTTTGCTGATGCGTTAGATGGCCTTAAAGTAGGTGAAGTCAGTGATATTATTCAAAGCCCTAGCGGTTTTCACCTAATTAAGTTAGCGGACAAACGAGACAGCAGTGCAAACCAAATTCTTACCGAATACCACCTGCACCGCTTTATTATTCTAAGCGATGATGTCGATCGCTCTAAAATTCCTGCAGATTTAATGGCATTAACGCAATCCATTCATAGCATATCTGACTTTAATGCTTTGTTTAAAAAATACCCTGATATTCCTGCAGAAGTGAATGCGGCTAGTGATTTAGGCTGGCGTACACTAGAAAAAATTCCTAGTGTGATTCGTGATGACGTCGCCAAACTAAACCCTAAAAATGCATTACCGATTTTAGCCACAGAAAAGGGATGGATGGTTCTATACCTTGATGAGGTGCGTGAGGTAAGTAACGCCGATAAAAATGAAACACAAAAAGCAATTCAAGCCATTCGTATGCGTAAGGCAAATGAGATGTTTGACCTATGGTTACGTCGCCTTAAAGATGAAGCCTTTATCCAAATTAAGTAAATCTAACTAAGAGAGACCTTTGCACGATAAGATTCACAGATAAAAATAGTTAAAATTCACCTGTTTTTCGTTCAAAACTTTGCTAATAGCTGGCTATTAGCTACATTTTTCGCCTTAATCAGACAAATTTTTTCCATATTTTTCTTTTGCGCCCCTCTCGTGCAAAGGTCTCTAAGAATTAGATAACGCTACCTTAAAGCAGAGCGTCAAAAACAAGTCTTAAAGACTATGTAAAAATAATGCTCTGCTTTTTTAGTTTTAAAGATGAGACCTTTTACCAACGGTTTCACAAATTAAAATGGTTAATCCATTATCCCTATCCAAGTAAAACGGACAAATAACATGACTCAACGACTCATCATAACCTCTGGCGAACCTGCAGGCATTGGCCCTGATTTAGTGCTTCAACTGGCACAAAAGAGCTGGCCTGTTGAGTTGGTGGTTATTGCCGATAGAACACTACTCGAACACAGAGCAAATCGTTTGGGTCTAAAGGTTACGTTTATTGAATATGATGCGCAACAAGCTGCCAAACCAAGTCAAGCTAACACAATTGTCTTAGAAAATATCAAAACCCAAGAGCCCGTTGTTGATGGTGAGTTAAACCCTGCCAATGCCGATTACGTGATTAAAATGTTAAAACGTGCGATTCAAGGCTGTTTAAAACATGAATTTGCAGGCATGGTCACGGGGCCTATTCACAAGGGCGTAATAAATGAAGCAGGCCTGCCCTTTACTGGACATACGGAATTACTTGCCGAAGACAGCAACACCAAACAAGTGGTTATGATGTTGGCTACGCCTGGATTAAGGGTCGCACTGGCAACAACACACCTGCCGCTCGCAGATGTACCAAAAGCCATTACTCAACCTCTGTTAACCGATGTATTAAACATTACCAATTATGCTCTAAAACACCAGTTTGGCATTGATAAACCGCATATTTTAGTCACTGGCCTTAACCCTCATGCTGGCGAAGGTGGACACATGGGACGTGAAGAAATTGATGTCATCGAACCTGTCTTAGAAAAATTGAAATCTAGCATGCATTTGAGTGGTCCGCTGCCTGCCGACACCTTATTTACCCCTAAATATCTTGAACAGGCTGATGCGGTTTTAGCGATGTACCACGACCAAGGATTGCCAGTACTTAAACACATGGGCTTTGGTAATGCGGTGAACATTACCCTAGGTTTGCCTTTTATTCGAACCTCGGTAGATCACGGTACCGCATTAGATTTAGCTGGGACAGGTAAAGCCGATGTGCGTAGCTTTGAATACGCGATTGAAGTTGCCTTACAAATGGCAGGCACTGAGAGTAAAACATAATGGCAAAACAGAGTTCAAATCGTCCATCAGGACACAAACACAAAAAACAGTTTGGGCAAAACTTCCTAAATAATGGGCATATTATTAATCAGATTGTGGCATCTATTCGCCCACAATCTGATGACCACATGGTTGAAATTGGCCCAGGTGAAGCGGCTTTAACCACACCTCTGATTGATGTGGTTAAACGGTTGGAAATCATTGAAATCGATAATGACCTTATCGGCCCGTTAAAAATACGTTTTGCCAGTAAGCCAGCTTTTAACTTACACCATACAGATGCCTTACAATTTGACTACGGCAGTTTGCTTGAGTTTGAACCAGAACAACCGTTACGTATTGTCGGAAACCTGCCCTACAATATTTCAAGTCCGTTAATGTTTCACTTATTAAAGTACAGTGATCACATTCAAGACATGCACTTTATGTTGCAAAAAGAGGTGGTTGATAGGATTACCGCACAACCTGGAATTAAAGCCTACGGTAGATTGAGTGTCATGATTCAATATGCGTGTCAGACTGAATACCTGTTTACCGTTGGTCCAGAAAATTTTACCCCTCCGCCTAAGGTTGAATCCGCCATAGTGCGTTTATTGCCTTACAAACAAAAACCCTATATTGCGGATGATGAAACTACTTTTGCTGAAGTAGTCAAACAAGCTTTTAGTCAAAAACGTAAGACGTTACGCAATACTTTAAAGGGTTGGTTAGATGCCGAACAAATTGAATCTTGTGGCATTAGCCCAACCGCTCGCGCAGAAACGGTCAGCGTGGAAAAGTTTGTTGAATTAGCCAACCTTTATCAAAAAATTAAATTACAATCATCAGAATAACGCACTTAGAGCTAAATAATAGATTATGACAACCTATGTTATTGGTGATTTACAAGGCTGCTTTGATGAATTGCAGGCTTTACTAGAATACATCAACTATAAACCTGACAATGACCATCTCTGGTTTGTTGGCGATATTGTGAACCGAGGCCCTAAATCTTTAGAGTGTTTACGTTTTGTTAAAAAGCTTCATGACCAAGGAAAAGCTGACATGGTTTTAGGCAACCATGATTTTCACTTGCTTGCCGCTTACTCTGGACTTGAAAAATTCACTTCAAAGTCAGACACGCTTACTCAAATTTTAGAAGCACCCGATGTCGATAAACTTATTGACTGGTTAAGACAGCAACCTCTATTAGTCACTCATCCAGTTTTTCATGCCATTATGGTACACGCTGGTGTGCCACCTCAATGGACGATTAGTGAAGCACAAAGCTACGCAAAAGAAGTTCAACAGCAACTTTGTCGTCCAGACTGGCAAGACTTTTTAGTCAACCATCTATTTGGTTCAGAACCTAAAAATTGGCATAACAGCTTAACGGGTTATGATCGTTTACGATATATCGTCAATGCATTTGCTCGTATGCGTTATTGTGATGCGAATGGTAAGCTCGAATTTAAGCTAAAATCTGCACCCAACAACAATCAATCAAAATACCAACCATGGTTCGTTTTTCCAAAACGTCGTAATAAAGATTATGAAGTGTTTTTTGGACATTGGTCCACGCTTGGTGCGATAGATGCTTATCATGTACATGCAACCGATACCGGCTGTCTTTGGGGTGGGAAAATGACTGCTTATGCCATAGAATCAAAACAGCGTTTTACAATTGATTGCCAACAACATTGCAAACCCAAATTAAAGAAAAACAGTAAACAATAAGTTATGCAAACAACTGAACACAACGACAACTTAGATACCAATGTCTCTCAAATACCTACTCCAGAAGAGATGTTGGCGCGACTCAATGCTGTTGATGTGCAGATATTTAATATCCAGGAAGTGGCCAATCAATTAAAAGGCAATAAACAATGGATTTCCATTCTGACGATTCCAGTTAGTGCCACGATTCTGGTTGTAATAACCTTATTAGGCAGTTTTCTATTAGACCGCCCTATTGTCAGTTTTTTATTTGCCGCAGCACTGCTTTTTTGGGTGAGTAAAATGTTTGAAAATCAGGAACGTAATTATAAAATTGCGGCATGAAAAGAGGTCATTCATAGAATTGAACAGACCGAAGGCGAGTTTGGTTTAATCCCACACTTTAAACATTTTTTACCCAATAAGTATCGTCATTTGTGGCAGTCCCTAAAAAAAGGCCAATATCAGTACATTGAACAGTACGTACAAGCTATCTTGCTGTTACAAAACAAATTAGATTCCGAACAATTTATTCGCATTTGGTATCTCACTTATCCTGAATTGGATCCAGAAAATGCTGGCAATGCAGAAGAACAACTATACAACTAAAAAAGCTTTTGCCTTTTAACTTCAACACCTTTTAATTTGGATACAACGCCTTCTTTATGTCTATCAATGTCCACCAGTACATTTAGGCGATGCAGGAATTGTTTGCTCCATAGCAAGCCACTCATCAGGTGTATAGGTATGCAACGCTAAGGCATGAAATTGTGGCATTAATTCTGCCAAAGCTTTATACACTGCCTGCTGTCTTTTTACCTTATTTAGTCCATCAAAAGATTTAGACACTAAAGTCAGTTTAAAGTGTGACTCGGGTGCAGGCCCTGAATGCATATGACTTTCATTTAATAACTCCATAAACTGCAGTTCAAAAGCATTATTCATAGCGTCTTCTATTTGAGGTTGAATCATTCTGTTCTCCATAAACTTTAATAATAATAAATTTATTTGATAGCAAACATAAGCAATTTTATTACAAGTTAGATCACTCTGCACAAAATTCGACTTACAATAATTGAATATAAAGGTATTACGGATACCCAATTGCAAATAATGAAAAGGAAGACACTATGCGCTTACTGATTACCTCTCTAATGACATTTAGCTTATTACTGTCAAGCTACAGCTTACAAGCAGCGAGTGATGCTTCTTCTGCCAATTCAAGCTTTAAATTAAAGCCTACTCCAGAACTGCAAAACCCACCAAGTGATCGTTTTCCTGGTGATCCAGCCGAACACAAAGCAGTTTATATGTTTAATAAATCAGATCCAGAATACCAAGTACATATTCTGAACTCTATCCAAGCCATGATTCAACTATACGGTGATAACGTGGATATAGCTGTCGTCGCTATTGGATCAGGCCTGCATGTTTTAGCAAAAGAACCCAAACGTGAAGTAGACCCACTGACTTATGAACGTGTTGCCAGTTTCGCTAAAGACTACAATGTTCGCTGGATTGCTTGTGGTAATACAATGAAAACTGTTGGATGGGCTGATTCAGACATGCGCCCTTTTGCCGAATACGCTGAAGTGGGTGCGGCAGCACTGATGACGCTACAAGAAAACGATTATAAATTACTAGTCTGGTAGTTTATAGCATTAGCAATCTAAGTTTATAACTATAAGATAGCCTCAATTCTAAGAGTCAAAAAACACAATGGGAAATCAAATTAATACCCCAGAAGATTTAAAAAACCACCTCATTACAGAGCATTAAAGTCATCGTATGGGCTGGTTAAGAGCGGCTGTTTTAGGTGCTAATGATGGCATCATCTCAGTGGTAAGTTTAATTGTTGGTGTGATTGCAGCAGGTGCTGAACGTGAATACATCTTGTTGGTAGCCATTTCTGCTTTAGCAGCTGGGGCTATGGCTATGGCTGCTGGTGAATATGTTTCTGTTAGCTCTCAGTCCGATACTGAAAAAGCTGATCTAGAAATCGAAAAGCAGTCTTTAGAAGATAATTGGGATACTGAAAAACATGAACTCGCCCTTATTTATATGGAAAGAGGAGTTACGCAAGAAACTGCGAATCAAGTCGCTCATGAATTAATGGAGCACAATGCCTTAGATGCACACATAAGAGATGAGATTGGTTTGTCAGAGGTACACAGTGCCAATCCAATTCAAGCCGCATTTGCCTCCGCTGCATCTTTTATTACTGGAGGTATTATTCCAGTAATTTTAGTTGCCGTCTTGCCACTAGAAAACATGGGAATAGTCATAACAATATTCTCTTTAGTGCTTCTAGCTTCGCTTGGTGCTTTATCTGCTTGGGTAGGCGGTGCCAATAAACTTAAAGGAGCACTACGTGTTGTTATATGGGGAAGCATTGCTATGGCGATTACCACTTGGGTGGGTATGATGTTTGGAGTTGCTGGTTAAGATAATTCGCATTAATTAT
>JAUUDE010000087.1 GCA_030826915.1 Thiomicrospira sp. | reverse complement strand
TCTTCGTTGAGACCTTCGCCGAGTTGTTCTCGTTCAAACTTGGCTTTCCAGTTATATAACAGTTTAGTGTTAATACCAAGTGATGTAGCGGCTTCTGAAACGCTATATCCTTGTTCGCTTACTAAAGCAATCGCTTCTTTTTTGAATTCATCTGAATACGTTCTATTTTTTCGTTTTGTTATAAACACCTCAATAATTAGGATTATTGTCCATTATTAAAGTGTCCTGTCTAATTAAACCAGTTCACATACCACCCATACCAGCAATTGGGTCTCTGACACAAGCTGAAATACAAGATCCCAAAACCGTTTCGATCCTTTCATTTTCTTTGGTAACATAAAACTCACCGGGTAAGATTTTTATTGTTTTTATGCCTTCAGCTGGGTCGACACTTTTTTGCATAATTTATTTTCACTTTTTTGATAAATTAAATGTACAAAAGACAATGATCTTTTAAACGAACTCGGATTGTTAGACATTATTTCATTAGCAATTACATGAATTGTTACTACTATGATGAAGACGTTTTTTTAACTTGTGTGCTTGTCGCCTTTTTTTAAAAAAAGCACTTATCTGCTCACCACACTGAACTTGTCGAACGCCACCTGTTGAATTTAACTGATGATTTAACTGTGGTGAATTCACTAAGTTAAAGACAGAGCCAGCAGCACCTGTTTTAGCATCAAATGCGCCATACACGACTCTTTTTACTCTCGCATGAACCATTGCTCCGGCACACATAGGGCAAGGTTCCAAAGAAACATATAATGTGCAGTTAACTAAACGATAATTACCGAGAACTTCTCCCGCTTTTTTTAGAGCCATAATTTCTGCATGTGCGGTTGGGTCATTATTTTGAATGGATTGATTCCAACCTTCTGCAACGAGTTCATTATTTACAACAATCACCGCACCAACAGGTACTTCCCCCGTCTCTTCAGCTTTTGCTGCGAGCTGTTGAGTATACTCAATCCAAAACTCGTCTTGCTGCTGTTGATTAAACTCAATTGGACAACGTATTTTTGACACTATATACCTGCTACATTATTGTGTAGGGATAAAAAAAGGCCTTAAATAATAAGGCCTTTTTTATTTCTATTCTACAACGTAATTATTCCCACTCAATTGTTGCTGGTGGTTTACTTGAAATATCGTAAACCACACGAGTGATTCTTGGTATTTCATTAATGATACGCCCAGACACATGCTCTAAGAATTCATACGGTAAATGCGCCCAACGAGCCGTCATAAAGTCAATGGTCTCAACTGCACGTAATGCAACCACATAATCATAACGGCGAGCATCACCCACTACACCTACCGACTTAACAGGTAAGAATACAGTAAATGCTTGCGAGGTTTTGTCGTATAGGTCCCACTTAACTAACTCTTCAATATAGATGTGATCCGCTAGACGAAGAATATCAGCATACTCTTTTTTCACTTCACCTAAAATTCGCACACCTAGACCAGGCCCTGGGAATGGATGGCGGTAAACCATGTTATAAGGTAAACCTAAGGCAACACCTAATTTTCGCACCTCATCTTTAAACAGTTCACGCAAAGGCTCAATCAAAGACATTTCCATATCTTCTGGCAGGCCTCCAACATTGTGATGCGATTTAATGACTTTTGCTTTACCCGTTTTTGAACCCGCAGATTCAATTACATCAGGATAAATGGTTCCTTGAGCTAACCAGTTAATACCTTTTAACTTCGCTGACTCTTGGTCAAAGACTTCAATAAATTCACGGCCAATAATTTTACGCTTCTTCTCTGGATCTGTTTCACCCGCTAAAGCTTGCATAAAGCGCTCTTCAACATCGGCACGAATCACTTTAATACCCATGTTTTCTGCAAACATGGCCATAACCTGATCACCTTCTTTATAACGCAACAGACCGTGGTCAACAAACACACAGGTCAACTGGTCACCAATGGCTTTATGTAAAAGAGCAGCAACAACAGATGAATCCACACCACCAGAAAGACCTAACATAACCTGATCGGTTCCAACTTGCTCGCGAACACGTTTAATGCTGTCTTCAATAATGTTTTCAGTTGTCCACAATTTTTCACAACCACAAAGATCAACTGCAAAACGCTCAATCATACGCATACCTTGTTTAGTGTGCGTTACTTCTGGATGGAACTGAATGCCGTAGAAGTTTTTCTCTTCATTGGCCATACCAGCAATCGGGCAGCTTGGCGTACTTGCCATTAATTTGAAACCTTCTGGCATTCTTTCAACACGATCGCCGTGAGACATCCAAACATCTAACATACCATAGCCTTCTGGCGTCACTTCGTCTTCAATATCAATTAAAAACTTCGTATGCCCGTGAGCTCTAACTTTTGCATAACCATATTCATGTTCAACCGCATTCACCACTTCTCCGCCTAACTGCTGAGCCATAGTCTGCATACCGTAGCAAATACCTAAAACAGGCACACCTAGGTTAAAAACAACCTCAGGTGCAACGGGTGCATCATCACCAATAACGGTTTCTGGGCCACCAGAAAGAATAATTCCGCGTGCACCAAACTCTTCAACGTCTTTAGCGTCAATATCCCATGGCTCTACTTCACAGTAGATACCAATTTCACGAATACGGCGTGCAATTAACTGAGTGTATTGCGAACCAAAATCGAGGATAAGAATACGATGATCATGAATATTTGCTTGTGTCATAATTTTTTCCAAATCTGAACTATTTATAAAAGACAGAAGGCTTTTACAGAAAACTGTAAAAGCCTTTAAAGTTACACTCTTTTTACTTAAAAGAATGAAATACCAATTATAGGCGGTAGTTAGGTGCTTCTTTTGTGATAGTTACATCATGCACGTGACTTTCTGCCATACCCGCTGAGGTCACTTTTACGAATGAAGGCTTTCTATTCATTGTTGGGATATCTTTACAGCCTGTGTAACCCATACTTGAACGAACACCGCCAACTAACTGGTGAATAATTGGAGAAAGCGGACCTTTATATGCTACGCGCCCTTCAATCCCTTCTGGTACCAATTTATCTTCTGCATTAGATGCTTGGAAATAACGGTCACTTGAACCGGAAGGCTGTGCCATTGCGCCTAAAGAACCCATTCCTCGGTAAGACTTATAAGCGCGACCTTGTAGATATTCAATCTCACCTGGAGATTCTTCTGTACCTGCAAACATACTACCAATCATACAACATGAAGCACCCGCAACAAGTGCTTTGGCCACATCACCTGAAAAACGTAGACCACCGTCTGCAATAACAGGAACACCCATACCTTCTAATGCTTTAGAAACATTTGAAATAGCCGTTATCTGCGGAACACCAACACCAGCAACAATACGTGTTGTACAGATAGAACCTGGACCAATACCAACCTTAACACCGTCAGCACCCGCTTTAACTAGATCTAAGGCGGCTTCACCCGTAGCGATGTTTCCACCAATAACCTGTAACTGAGGGAAGTTTTGTTTTACCCATGCCACACGGTCAAGTACTCCTTGAGAGTGGCCGTGAGCCGTATCAACAATAATTACATCCACACCGGCTTTAACTAAAGCAGTAACACGTTCTTCAGTTTCTGCACCAGTTCCAACTGCTGCGCCAACACGCAAACGTCCTTCGCTATCTTTACAAGCATTTGGGTGATCCGATTGCTTCATCATATCAGAAACAGTGATCATACCTTTCAGTTCAAATGCATCATTTACAACTAAAACACGCTCAATACGGTGATGATGCAACAAATCAAGAACCACTTGTGGATCTTCTTTCTCTTTTACCGTTACCAGTTTTTCTTTAGGTGTCATGATTTTGGAAACTGGCTTTGACATATCTGTTACAAAACGAATATCACGGCTGGTTACAATTCCAACTAAGTCTTCACCATCCATAACCGGTGCACTTGATACACGGTTCTTTTTGGTTTTACTAATCACATCCGCAACACTGTCGGTATGTTGAACTGTAACAGGCTCTAAAATCACACCATGCTCATATTTTTTTACTTTACTCACAACATGAGCCTGCTCTTCAACAGTCATATTCTTGTGAATAATACCAATACCGCCTTCTTGCGCCATTGAAATCGCTAAGCGTGCTTCAGTTACCGTATCCATTGCGGCAGAAACAAACGGAATATTTAATGTAATTTCTTTGGTTAATTTAGTTTGTAATGAAACATCTTTTGGTAACACTGTTGAGTGTGCTGGGACCAATAAAACATCATCAAAAGTTAATGCATCTTGCAAAATTCTCATTTTTTTCTACCTTATATAAAACTTATAGGCTAATCAGTTATTTTTCTAAAAAAAACCAAAAAACTTTACTAAAAAGTTAATCTCGTTAAAATTCAATAGGTTAAGCATAAAAACACCTAGCAAACCTTAGAAAAATAACGTTATTTTTGTCCAATACTGGGTATTATAAAGATTGACAGGACTGGGGTAAACTTAATAACGTATACAACCATGCGAAAACAGCAAAAAAAGTGTTCGTATTAAGCTTTCACATTGTGTCAATAGCGATTACAATGGCTTGAACAAAAAAATATATAAGCTTAAAAAGCTAAAAGCTCGTTTTAAACCTGGAGGATACCAAATGAAAAAATTAATTATCGGTTCAGCAATTGTTGCAGCATTAAGCATGGGTGGTTGTACTTCTAATGAAGCTATGCCAACAAGTTATGCGGACTATGTTGACGGTGCAAAAGCAGCACACGCAAAAGCCGTAGCTGTAAACAATGTATGGAAACAAAAGAAAATGAAAAAGCCATATGTTGAAGATTATCTAGCTAAAGCAGAAGCTGCTAAAGCAAAAGGTGATGAAGCTGGCGCTTTGAAATATGCAAAAGAAGCATACAAAACTGCCAATGCTGAAGTGGATCAAATGGAAAAGTGGAAAGGCCTGAAGGCAGGTTGGGAGAAATAACCTCTTAATTTCTACACTTTGAATAAAAAACCGACTCAATGTTAAACCATTAGTCGGTTTTTTTATGCCTGAAATTCATTCATTTAAGTCACCAGGCCTGGTAACTTACAACTTAAGCTTTCACTTTTTCAGTTTAATTATTTACCATTAATATACGTTTTATCATGAAAAGTCGCTATCCAATTTGGTTTTAATACAACCAAAGCAGCAAGTGTCATTGCATTAACAAATCCTTCAGGCGTAGACATTAACGGGATATAAATAATAAAGCTTTGTTTTAACACTTCGTAACTATAGACTTCATTCACCCACAGCACTACGGCAGCTAAACTCAATGAAACCACAACGCCTATCGCTGCAGATAAAAATCCGTTATAAAAAACATAGACAAAAAAGTTCGCCTCTAGAAACTTTGCACCACTTTTATACATTAACCAGGTTACTGCTATTGGTATCACGCCCATTAACAATGCATTTATTCCAAAAGATAATCCGCCAAGTTCGGCTTGAAGAGTAACACCTAACAATGCCAATAACATACCTAAAATGGCAAATTGCGGTCCAAACATTAAGGTAAACAATGTCATAAGTAAAAAATGAAAGGTAATGCCATTATCTAAGCTAGCACCAAATTGCCAAACTAAAAAAAGAATAACCGAAGCACCCAGTAAAACATGTTGGGCACTTTTATCATTATTAATTTTATGCCAAGGAGCCGTTTTTAAAGCCCAACCTAATATCAATATTATAAAAACCCAACCGCCAACAATCGTTGTTAACCCTAAGCTTTCCGAAAGCAAATTCAAATTAATATCTCCTACTTTATCCACTGTACAATCTTAGCAAGCCTGTTATAAACAGCAGCGCAACCGTGTACAATACTTAAAAATTATTAACGACAATTATAAGCCTTAAGAACCATGAGTGGATTTAAAATACTTTTTGCTAACCTATACGATCTTTTATTACTTGCTGCTATTTGGTTTGTTGCAGCTATTCCTTTTGTTTTGTGGCAAGGAGAGGCTTTTGAAAATAATGCTGCCGTCACACTGGCGTTTCAAATTTATATTATTGCAATTACCTACGTGTATTTAACCTATTTTTGGACCCAATCAGGCCAAACACCAGGTTTAAGAACCTGGAAGCTACAACTCGTTACCGAAGACAATCGCATTCTTTCAAGACACTCAGCTAATTTAAGGTTTATTTATACTATTCTCTTTTTTGCCATTGGTTGGATTGGTGTGTTTCTACCAAAACAACAACTTTTGCAGGATCGATTTGCAAAGACTAAAATAATTGCCGTTAAGCGCGATTGACTCATTAGCAAGTTAGCATTACTTTATTCTCATTCATTACAAAAATAGAAACCAATAGGATTAAACATGGCGACAATTATCATTCACAGCAATAGCTTAAACTTTGAACAATGTAAGGTAATTGAACGCGCCTATGGTCAATACGGCAAGCCAAAAAAAGTAGACAACCACTATCGTATTGAGCTAGAAACCGCTCCTTCACAAGAAGCATTAAAAGCCATTGCAGATGAAATTAAAGTTGACCTTAATATTCTTCCTGCTGGTTTCAATGCTAAAGAGATTAAGCTGGTTATCAGTGATATGGACTCCACCCTAATCAGTATTGAGTGTATAGATGAAATTGCCGACTTTATTGACGTTAAACCACAAGTTTCTGCGATTACTGAAGCGGCAATGCGGGGTGAATTGAACTTTGAAGAATCATTAACACAACGAGTTGCCTTACTTACTGGACTAGAAACTAGCGCACTACAAAAGGTTTTTGATGAACGTTTAACCTTAAATCCTGGTGCAGAAAAATGGATTTCTGGGTTAAAAGACAAATCCATCTCATTTGCTTTAGTATCAGGAGGCTTCACATTTTTTACCCAACGCTTACAAACACAACTTGGCTTAGACTTTACTCGAGCCAATGTTTTAGAAGAAGATAATGGCAAGCTAACTGGCTCAGTGATTGGAGACATAATTGGTGCACAAGCTAAGGCTGAATTTTTACATGAATTATGTGAAAAACTGACTATCCAACCTAGCCAAGTGATTGCAATTGGTGATGGTGCTAATGATTTACTGATGATGAATGAAGCTGCACTATCTATTGCTTATCATGCTAAACCAACAGTACAAGCACAAGCATCATGCTCTCTTAACTACAGTGGTTTAGATGCGGTTTTAGACTTTCTTGGTTAAGTCACATTCAGGAGCGTGTAACTCAGACAAACAAAAAGGCCAAGACTGAAACATTCAGTCTTGGCCTTTTTGATAGCAAAGTGTAAGTGTCTTTTAGAACATATTTGCTTCTGCTTCAACAACTGCTATTGAAACAAAAGTACCAATCGTACCTTCATAACCAGGCCACTTAGACGCAACATTCTTCATAAATGGTTCAGCCATAATCTTAGGCTTCATCTCAAAATCAGAAAGTCCTTCATCATAGTATTTCATGGCATTGTCATAGATATTTTCGCAGAAAGACTGCATATCGTTACAGATTGAAACGTCATCATGCGGACCATGTCCAAGCACATATTGTTTAACACCAAGCTCTCGTGCTTTTTTCATGGTTTCTATTGTTCCAGGGAAAGAACCATCACTTATATTCGCCACACGACGCATAGCGGTATCACCCAAGAAGGCCACGCTATCTTCAACCGCTTCAACAATAAGATCAGCTTCTGTATGAGCCTTACCAAATTGGTGAATTTTAAGGGTTGTATCCCCCAACTTGAGTGTTTCACCACCCGCAAATGTCTTTGTTGGTAGAGTAACAACTGTTCCTGTAATGCCGTTATTGGAATTACGCTGCATAAAATCGAACCAAAACTGACCTGCACCAGATTTAATCTTATCAATCGTCGCTTGGTGTGCATAAATTTCAACATCAGGATACGCTTCAATAAAAGCATGATTTCCTAAAAAGTGGTCACCGTGGTAATGCGTATTAATGACTTTAACAACGGGTTTATCCGTTATTTTTTTTATTTGACGAATAAGCATTTCACCAATTTGCACCGAACTCCCAGTATCAACAACCACAACACCTTCGCTAGTGATTACAAAACCTGGATTATTAAAGAATGCGTGATTACTTGGAGATGGCTCAGGATCTTTTGCTAAAAAGTAATAAACTTTATCAGTAACCTTGGTTGGAGTGACATCGTACATTGGCTCTGCACGGAATTCCATTTCATTGTCCGCATATAGAGGTTTAAGAGCAGACATACCAATTAAACCTGCTGAGAAGCCAACTGCTGACTTCATAAATTCGCGACGTTTCATAACGTTCTCCTACGAAAAATAGTATATTTAAAAATCTAACCCGAAGATTCTACCACTTTTTATAGAAATGAAAATCAACATCTTACAAGATCTCAACAACCATTTTTTATATACATATAAGCATATACTTATATATTTTCCCGATATTATTAAGACTAACAACATTTAAACCATTAAAATAAGCAACACAATAAATAGGAACTTACTATGGACTTCATTAAGGCTTATCTAGATTTAGCAGTGTTTGGGATTTTAGGAACAATGGGTTTTATTTCTCTATGGATTACAATCGAGCGCATTCTGTTTTACCGCTCAATTAACCTACAAGATTACCAGCACGGCGCTTTGCTGAATATTGATATCACCAAAAACCTAACTGCATTATCCATTATTGGTTCAAATGCTCCTTTTGTAGGACTATTAGGTACGGTTATTGGAATTTTAATTACGTTCTATGACATGGGACAAAACCAAACCATAGCCACTGGCGCCATTATGACGGGCTTAGCCTTAGCATTAAAAGCCACCGCTGTGGGAATTGCCATTGCAATACCCAGTATCATGTCGTATAACGCTTTAATGCGCAAAGTAGATGTAATCAACTCTCTATACCATGTAGAAAGCTCTAAAAATACTTAACTCAGGTAACAACTATCATGATTCGTTACGAACCTAAACGATTTGACAGCATGAATGTCGTTCCATTGATTGATGTCATGCTTGTATTACTGGCTATTGTCTTAATGTCAGCCAGCTTTATTGTTAAAGACAGCCTAAATATTGACCTGCCTGAAACTGCCAATACGCAAAGCTATGCTCCAGCTGAGAACGAAACGCCTATTCACTTTCATATTAATCAAAATAATGAATATTATGTAAATGAAAAAAGTCAAAACCTTGCTTATATAAAACAGTTTTTAACCACCTTAAATAAAACACAGGCGATTACTTTGCAAGTCGATAAAAGAGCTGATTTTGGTACCTTTGTTTCTTTAGTAGATGCTCTCAAAGGCCAAGATTTAACCAACCTAACGATATTGACTAAATCAGAACAATCCAGCAAATAAATGAAGCCATCCGCTTATCTTTCTTTTCTACTTGCGCTGTTTATCTACAGCCTTTTAGTCTTTTCAGCCTATTGGTTATGGACAAACTATGCAGCCAAACAAAAGGAGGTTGAAAAACTTAAGGCCGTGCCAATCTCTTTGGCCATGTTTGCAGTGCCACAACCTGTAAAAACAGAGCCTGTAGAAAACGCCATAGAAGCTGTTCCACAGGTTGAAGAAAAAGTAGAGCCAATTGTTGAAGAGCCTAAGGAAGTAAAACCCATTGTTGAGCCTCCTAAAAAAGCACCAACACCAGTAAAAAAAGAAATTAAAAAACCAATAAAGAAACCGATTAAGAAGCCAGTTAAAAAAACGCCCCCAAAACCTAAACCAAAGGCAAAACCGGTAGTTAAACCAAAACCTCAACCACCCGTGTTACAAAAGGCAGAAGTAAAGCCAACCGTGAAGACTCAACCAACAGCACCTATAGCCAAGATTGAGCCTAAACCAGCCTACAGTGCCGAACAAAAAGCTAATGCAGAACAAGCCTATTTGTACGCTTTACGAAAAAAAATAATAGGTTATGCTCAAGACACCTACCCGAGAAGAGCAAAACGCCGTCGTTGGGAAGGTGATGTTTTAATTGAATTTATATTAACTCCTGCAGGATATATAACAGGGTTAAAAATTTTGAAAGGTTCGGGAAAGAAAATCTTAGACCAAGCGGCATTAGAAATTTTTCAAGTCAAAATGCAGAACCACTTTAAACCTTTTCCAAAAGAAATCAGTCGTGATAGCTGGTCAATTAAGGTGCCAGTAACTTATAACTTAAGATAAAAAAATTCTGTCTTATATTAACGCCGCATTGGGTTAAATTCTGTACCAATTTTTTCAGCAGTTCGGTTAAACATTTCAAAAATATTCACTTTAAATTCCTGTGGATTAAAACCGAATTGAACAGGGTAATTCATGCTTAATACCATTTTAGAACGGTTTTTCATGGCGATTTTAGGCACTTTTTGGTTCGCATTCCACTGGTTAGTAAACTCAAGTAACTCTTCATAATAGCTTGCTTTGGTTGCAAATTGCGTTCTAACCTGTAAATTCCATAAACTTGATTGGTCTGCCGCAAAGCTAAAAATGACATAACCTGTCCAGCCTCTGTCATTCAACTGATAAAGCAAGTCACCATCACTATCTACATTGTATTGCACACCTAATGTATCCAGTGTTTTCATTACCGCTGTTTTAGAGGCAACATAAACCGGTTGATAAACCTTTTGCTCACCCGTTAATTGCATAGCCTGGCTTGAAAAAGGCAATACCAATAAACAACTCAGCGTGATTCCTAAAATGTATTTAGCCACAATCCCCCCGAAGCTAAGCAATAAAAAACGTAACAAAATAGATAAATTTCACAGGCTAGATTACTTCAGACAAGCGTCAATTACTATCCTTCTTCCCTCTTAATTTACAGCAAATAACCTTGAAAATTATGCTAGATGGTCGACTCTGAATACAAAAACCTTACAATTTGGTAAACTATGCCGCATTAAAAAGTAAAAGGATTTTCTTGTGGACTATACTGTGCCAGAAAAAAGCATTGACGAAGTTCAAGCCGATTTAACCAAACGATTCACTCATTTTGAAAACCCAAAAGATCGTTACAAGTATTTGATTGATATGGGTAAGCAGCTACAGCAATTGGATGACAGCTACCAAACCGAAGAAAACCGTATTCACGGCTGTCAGTCTCAAGTTTGGATTCACATCGAAGAGAAAGACGGACGTCTTTTTATGCAGGCTAGAAGTGATGCGGCAATAGTATCTGGCTTAATTGCGTTGTTGTTAAAAATTTATAATGGAAGAACACCACAAGAAGTGGCTACAGCACCATTAGAATTCCTAGGTAAAATTGGACTACTACAACAGCTCTCACCTAACCGTTCTACAGGTTTGTACCACATGATTAAACGCATACAAGCAGAAGGCCAAAAACGCTGTTAACTTGAGTTTATTCTAGTTTATCTTTAAATAAAGCCCAATATTGGGCTTTGTTGCACTTCAAAATAAAACTACTTTTCAACCACTAAACGCACAAAACGACCGCCACGCTGTGGTGTATTTTCAATAACCTTAAAACCTAAAGACTCCAGCATAAATATCATATCCTCAGCGTGATAACGATTATGCTCTAGAAAATGTTCAAACACGTCTTCAATTTCTTCTCTAGGCACATCGGTATTCCAAAGCTCTCCATCAGGAAACTTATGATTGAGGTAATCCGCTAACGGCTGTCTGACTAAATCGATAATACAAAAACGACCACCAGGTTTTAACCACTTATAAACTGCTTTAAACATATTAATTGGTTGTGGCAGCTCATGTACCAGCATATTGGCCATTACCGTTGCCACCTTGCCCTCTTCTATATGGGCGGCTGGTTCATTTAAATCATCTTTAAGCATCCGTGCATTTTCAGGCAAGCTTAACTGTGCGGTTAACATATAATCAGCCGCATCAATACCCATCACGGTGTTATCTGGGTAGCGTAAGGCTAAATCTTCAACAAACTGTCCAATTCCAGCTCCCAAATCCAACAAACAATCACCTTTGGCAATAGTCACCCCCATTTGTGCATTCCAGAATTCCCAAAATTCATTGTCGTGGCGACGCTCGTAGCTTTGGGTAATCATTTGACGAGCATGGTCAGCATCGCCACCATGGTGACGCAGAATTTGCGCTTGTGTCTTTTCCATATTCCTAACCTATTTTAATTTTTAAACTCAATTAAGTTCATGCCAAATATCCAAATAACTAAAGTACAAAACCCACTTTTGCGGACGTTGTTCAATCTGCTCAAATAACTGTCCATAACGTGCCAACTGCGGCTGGTATTTTTCCGTCTGATACTCGATGAATTTATCTACATTTTTGTCATCACTGACACTGGTTTTGTAGTCTACAATCCAACGCACTCCGCTTTCATCAATAAAGGTTCTGTCCACAATATGATTTGCGACCTGCCCATTCTCTAATGAAGTTAACGGATATTCTGTCGCTGAATCGGCAAAATCTGGCGATAAAGCCCAACATAACTTGGGATTATTCAGTCCATTTTGAATCGATTTCTGAACTCTGCGTAACGCTTCAGGCATATCCTTTTCGGGTAAACCTTGTTGCTGTAGCCACTGTTGATAAAGGGATAAACGTGTTTTTAAAGTAGATTCATTCCAGTTTTCAAGATCTTCAGCAACCATTTGCTCAAAAATAGCATGAACCAAATTCCCTACGGTGGTATTTAATAAGGCGTTTTGCTGATTAAAAACCAGTGACTCTTGCTCTGTTTCTGGCTTTACTTCACTTTCTTGAATAATGTTTTGCTTAACATCCACAGACTTATCCACAACCCTATTCACAGAAAAAAGCGGCTCTGCTGAATAGTCAGAAAAGCCCTGTCTATCGATTGGCAATCGGCTTACTTTTGGTAGCGGCAATTCTGCTTCATACAGCGCTTCTGTTGCAGGGTCATAATCTTGCATTAAACGTTTAAAATCCGCCTCCGCATATGGCCATAAACTCTCCAACAAACTGTCTTTATTGGCAACCAGTTTATAATCACCGTTTTCAATATTTTTTTCAGTCGGTTGGTAACGCACTGAGCCAAATAGGTGTAAGTGCGCTTTGGCACGAGTGGTGGCAACATACAATAATCGCCCTAACTCATACCCTTGCTTTTCAGACTCAAAGGTTTTGAGCAGCGTTCTTAAACTCGAATTGGCTTGACCTTTTTGATCAATAGGAGCAATCACCAATTGCTCTTGCCCTGCATCGCTTAAAAACTGAAACCAAGAAACTAAGTTAGCATCATCGCTACGTGGCTTTTTACCCAGGCCTGGTAGGATGACCGTATCAAACTCTAAACCTTTTGATTTATGCATAGTCATTAATTCAATACGTTGACTCTCTGGACTACTATCTGGACGAGCAAACAGGGTCTCCATCTGCTTTTGCAGTTGTTGCATATCTAGGTTTTCATTGTCAGAACTCGCCAAGGTTTGACAAAATACATCCACATTTTCTAACGCAAGCTTGTTTTCTACTGTTTGTGGACCATCTAGTTGTAACCATGTTTCACGAATTAACGTGGCAAATGGCAGACTACCCAATCGTTTTATAGCATTTTCAATAACAGGTATTGCATGCATTAAACGCTGTTGCCCTATTTCTGACAGGCCTGTGTTTTCTTCAAAGCACCAGGCTTGGTGAGTTGCTGTAATGTTACCGGTTTGATTATTCTGACAACGGAAACGTTCAATCGCCGACCAAGTGGTTTTATAGGGTAAATCTCCGATTAAGGCTGACAAATCTTTTAGATTTAAACCAACCAAAGGTGAACGCAATAGCGCAATCCACGCGGCTTTATCAGCCAAGTGCAATAAGGCACGACTCAATGCAAAGACATCTTGCACCTCTTGACGTTCAGCCAAGTTTTCTAAATCCACCGCTCTAAAGCCAATTTGCTGTTGTTTTAACAATAGGGCAATGCCCATTAGACTAGAACGAGAACGCCCAAGAATGGCAATTTTTTTGAGTTTACTTTCTGTCTTACCCGCCGCAGAATCATTTGCGGCTTCCTCTTCCATTTCAGCAATACGGTTTTTAATTACGGTAAGAATGTCTAAGGCTTCTTGATTAGCCGTTTGGTTTAATGCCCAGTGCTCGGTTACGGCAACAGAATCGTCCTTTGAAAAAGCAATCGAATCACTGTAACTGACCGCGCCTTTTTCAATATCACTCTCTTTAGGCAATACTTTTTTAAAGGCATCATTTACCCAGTTCACCACGCCTGCCGTGGATCTAAAGTTCACTTTAAGATTTAATTGAGACAACGCAACTTGGCCAACTTGACCTTGCCAAGCTTTTAAGAAATTCCCCACTTCCGCTTCACGAAAACGGTAAATAGACTGCATCGGATCACCCACCAAAAACAGGGTACGGCCATCATCAGGCTGCCAACCTGCAATTAATTGAGTAAGTAACTTGTACTGTTCACTACTGGTATCTTGAAACTCATCCACCAGTAAATGCTGAACTTGATAATCCAGCTGTTGCGCTAAATCGGTTGGTTCTAATTCACTACCTAAGGCCTGGCTTGCGGCCTGGGCGATTTCAATATAATCGGCTTGTCCTGTTTGTTGAAACACCATCTTTAAATAAGCGGCACTGACCGTTAACAACTGAATTAACCACTGTAAATCTTGCCATTGCTGGTCGCTGTAATCTGGATTTGGCAAGGTTTTTAAACTGACTAAAGCAGGCAACACGGCTGAATGATTTGCGGCGGCCAATCGAACTTGTTCCAGCACATCTAAAAAGCGGTCTTTATTCTCTTTAGCTTCGCCCTTACCTGCTGGGAAACCGTTATTTTTGGTGACACTCTTACGAATACCTTTATTGTCTTTGGTTAATAGCCAATCGGCTAACACACGCCACTTTTCTATTTCAGAAGTATCTTCAGCAATTGGCCATGCCCCCGATAGAACCGCTAATTGCGCTTGACCGTTTTCTACCGCATAATCCGCCAGTAAACAGGCCTCTCTAAATGCGTCTTTTAAGTAATAAATTTCTTTTAGATTTGCCGCTAAGGTTTTGCTAACAATCTCTTCAATTGCACTTTCAAGAACTTCTCTTGCCTCTTCGCCTTGATATTGAATCAAGGTACGCATCCATTGATCACGTTTTGCCAACATATCGCTTAGCAACGATTCTGCTCGATTGAAGCGACCATTCAACAAACGCAGTAAACGCCCAACTGGCTCTTCCAATTCAGGCGTTTTTAAAACCATACGCACTGCTTCTTGATAAGCTGGAGAAGCGTCTTGCAACAGTTGTGATTGCCCTCCCATTTTTGAGAGCAATGGCATTTGACCGACTAAGTAGCTATTTAAACCATCTATGGTTTTGATGCGTAAACGATTTGGATTTTGTAAAAGTGACCAAGCCTGCTCCTTATCTCTTTCTAATGCCTTTCTAGCCAGTTTCCAAGTATTGGCATCCACTAAAGAGGCGTTTTCAGCCAATGGTTTTTCACCTAGCATCAACGCCTCAATAATACGCTCACGCATTTCCGCCGCCGCCTTTTTGGTAAAGGTCATGGCCACAATCTGTTCCGGTGAATCCACCTGAGATAAGAGCGCAAGAAAACGTTGTGAAAGCAGTGAGGTTTTACCCGAACCTGCTGGCGCTTGCACAATATAAGAGTGATGAGGATGCACTCCTTTAAAACGTGCTTCACCATCAGGCAAAGAATCATCTAACTGCACACCAAAATAGTGAGTTAGCCATTCATCTGTACCCATTTCTGCGTTCTGGCTGATGGCACTGTCATTTGGATTTGAGTGATAAAAATCGTCGGAGAACAAACTGTCTTGTTGCATTGGAGTCTCTTGCGACATTAGACTGACTCCCCGTTTTGATTTTCTGAAAGGTTATCAATCAGGTTTTGAGCGTCTTGGCGTTGTTGTAATACTTCGGGTACACGTAAAGCTAAATGCCCTTCGGCATATTGAATATCATCTAGCTTATTGAATGTCATCTCTGCTCGACCTTGTTGAATCTGTTCGGCTAATTCGGTCACTTGTTGTCTCAGGTGGTCTAAAAACTCATCCCAAGTACTCTCATAATATTCACCGTCCTCTTTCTCTGACAGTTTGGCAAACACTTGAATGCTTCTGTTTTTATAGAGCACGCCTTCTTCTTCCACCACCGCACTCATTTTCACGCCATCATCGGAATGCAATAAAGCGTAACCAATTCCAGCCACCTCCTTTGTCACCCCCTTTAAATAAACCGCAAGTTGTGGAGCGGCTAACGGGGTTTCCAATAACCTGTTAATTGAGGCTTTGCCCGTTTTATAGTCAAGAATGACCGCTTGACCATTTACTTCATCAACCCTGTCAATAAACACCTTAAATTGAATGCCTGCTAACGTAATAAGATGCTCCACTTCGGTTTCAACTACGGCAAAATTTTCACGCTGCCCTTCTAAATCTAACCATTGCATGCAAAGTTCAAGAATTCGGGCTTGTTCAACTTTTAAAATGCCTGCCGCAAGCCCTCCTTGTAACTCATCAAATGCCTGTTCGATATGATGCGTCAAACGTTGAACTCGCTCCTCTTCTGTTAGAGTCAGCATGGCCACTTGGGTTTGCGTCTCTTGCCAAAAATGCTCTAAAACTGCGTGAATCAAGGTTCCCTGATTGGTGTTTTGTAAACTGTCTTCGACTTGCTGAAAACCGTATTTCGCGCCTAAACGGTAATCAATATAAGCCATTAATGGACATTGACTTTGCGCTTGCAAAATTCCCGTACCGCCAGGAGCCATAGAACCCTCGGCAATTTCAGTTCCTTGAATATCCAACTCCCATTGAAGGCCATTTTCTTTATCCCTTAAAGAGTACAGAGTTTGTGATAATGATTGATAGGTATTCACTTCAAACGGTTTTACTATCGGTAAAATCGTGCTAGGTAACAAAGTCGCTTCGCCAGTTTGTTGTGGGTAACTCCAAATAACTTCGCTTGCCGATTGCAATAAGCGTTGGCTAATCTGCTGGGCATAAATTAATTCGCGGTTAGCGTCGCTTCTTGGTAAGCCGTATTTGCGTTGCAGATGCATCGGTAAAAAAGGGTTTGGGTTAGGCATTCTTGGCCAAGCTTCATTGGTTAATCCCATAATCCAAAGTGCGTCAAACTCCTGACCACCTGCTTCAAGCATTCCCATGATTTGAATAGGTTGATGTCCAACACTTTGCGACTGATGTACCTGTTCACTTAAATATCGTTTAAGTAGATTTAGCCATTTTGAAACCGACTGTTTGCCACCGATATCGGCTAATTTTGAAAATTGCGTCATGCTATTTTCAAAAGCGGTTTTTTGTTGGTACTCGTCAGAGTTCAGGGTTCGATTTCCTGGCCAAACAATGGTTTCTAAAAGTAACCAGGCCTGCTCCATAAAGTCGCTTAAACTTAAGCTCTGTGTTTTTTGTGATGTTTTGTTTTTTTCACTCAATGCCAAGCAATCGTTCATAGCTTCTTTAAGCGCATTTGGCAAGTTTGTGGCGGCTTGAGTTTCAAGTAGCTTTGGCCATTGAACATTGGCCCACTGCAAACGTCTAAACTGGGCATCGGCTTGTTGGCGTTGAACAAAGTCGCCTTGAGTATAAGGAGAAATTAACCACTGACTCCAGGTCTGGTAAGTTGTGGATTTTTCAGGCTGAAAAAACAAGCTTAAAGTCTGCCAAGCATTTTCAATCAACGGAACTGAAAACAGAGTTTGCCCCAAAGAGAGATTGTAGAGTTTTGCATGAGATGCGCTTGGTTGACTATGCAGATGACCCAAAGCATTTAAGTAAAGTTGTTCATCTAAACACTGCGTTAAAGCCACCTTATAATCGACTACATTGGGAGCCACCAAAGCCACTTTAATTTGCTCAAAAGGTTTGTTTTGCGAAAGTTCTGCTACCTTTTTAATAGCCCAAAAAGCCATCTGTTCTACTTCGTCATAGATATCTTGAGCAGGATAATAAGATAGCTGAGCTTCTACGGGGACTTCATTGCTTTGTTGGTTTTCAATAAGCTTAACGCAACATCCCATAGTTTCTACGGTTTGTTGCCAGCGTTGAATATTGGGAGATAAATCATCAAAACCATGCAAACAAAATTGTTCTGGCAAGTGGTTTTTACCCACTCCGTCTTCAGATAGCCACGATAATTGAGTTAAAGAAAACAGCGCATCATCTTGCCAGTTTTTGACTTTTAAATGGGTTAAATAACGTTGTAAAACCTGTTTAAACAGCTTGCTCTCATTAGAGAGAATTTCATCTTTATGCCATTCTTCTGGTAGCCATTCCGCCATTAATACCCAGGCCTGGTAAAGTTGTTTCGCGGTTGTATGAATATTCAATAACGCAATTTGCCCTAATTCATTGTCTGTATCAGAGTGTTTATCCAGCTCTTCTTGTAAGAGCTGTTCCCACAACCATTGTGCTTCAAAACTATTCAATATTTTGTTAGGCATTGTTTTAGGATCAATCTGCCCAGTCAACAAGGCTGTACTTTGCCACTCTTGCCACCATTGTGATAAGGTCATCACTTTGGGTGTTTGAACAACGTTTTTTACAGCCCCAATAACAGCCTGCTGTTTAATGATTGCGCTTAAACGGCTGTTTGCCGTGATGTGAATGGTTTGCATAGTAGAGAAACTCAATTAGGGTTTAATAAACAATCACTATTTGTTAACAATCAAGGTGCCAGCAATCATATCGTGCAGACCTTGTTT
>JAUUDE010000041.1 GCA_030826915.1 Thiomicrospira sp. | reverse complement strand
TCCTTGTTCGCTTACTAAAGCAATCGCTTCTTTTTTGAATTCATCTGAATACGTTCTATTTTTTCGTTTTGTCATAAACACCTCAATAATTAGGATTATTGTCCATTATTAAAGTGTCCTGTCTAATTAAACCAGTTCAAATAGCCTAAATATTTATATTTAAATTAACGCATAATTATTGCAAGTATTACGTTTTACTCTATTAAAGCTGTTTTAAGCTGCTTCAATTTATTAATAGCTTAGCTACAAATTCTGAGCAAATAAAAAATGAACATGCCTGTCATGATTTAGACTCAATACCATATTAGAAACTCAAATTAAAACCAAATTTCAAGTAACATCATGCTAGTCTTTATTGACTCTAATGAGTGCTTGTCTTAGCATGAATTAACAGAAGTAAACATAGTCACAAAGGAAGAAATTAATGAAAACTTTCCAATTTGCTTTTTACTGGCATTTGGGCTATCCAGTCTTAATAGCTTTGCCCAAGAATATACCCAAATATTAGTGGATGATTTTCATAAGTATGGCATTAAACGTTGTGATAACTTCATAATGGCAAACAGTCCTTTAAAAGGTAATTGGAACTACTTTATGAGTAAGCATGCAGGAGGGATTGACGGTAAATCTACAGAAGTTTCCGTTATTCGTATATGGGGAGATGGGGCCGACACCGTTAAAGTGAGTGACTCTTATATTCAAACTAGGGCTGCCTGTTATTTACACCGTAGAACCACCCTAACTTATAAAGGTGCTTGTGAAGAAAATATCGATTTAGATATATGGACAATGAGTCACCCTTTGGCGGGGCGTGATTACAAGGTCTACACCAACAAAGGTGGCGTTGATATGTTTGCCAAAGAGGTAACCGTAGGTGAGGCTAAACTCTGCATTCAAGAAACAGAAATTCGTAAAAAAGGACGCAGAGACTAATTCATTAAACTTTTTAACTCAATATTTCTAATATTTAACAAAAATACAGCTATATTTTTTAATGTTAAATAAGTTTCTGAAACCATGTTGGTTAGGCTCATATTCATTTGAATACACTAATGGTAACGGTCTTAAATATCAACAATGGTTAATGAACAAGCTAATATAGGCTCTTGATAAGATTGAAAGACCTTTAAATGAGACCAGTATGATTAACCCAAAATTTCAACCAATACTTTTTGCCTTTTTCATGTCATTTCTCATGTCTGCGGTCATTAGCTTCTTCAACTTAGGTTTTCCAGAAGACTTTTTCATTATTTGGATGAAAGCCTGGTTTTCTGCCTTTATTGTGGCCTTTCCCATTGTTATTTTTGTTAGCCCTTTAGTGAGAAAAATTGTTGCAAAGCTGGTTGCTGACCCCTCAATAAAAAATACAAATTAACTCAGCGTGATTATTCATAAAACCTAATGCAGTCATAAAAAATATCCTAATGAAACCATCCCAGTATTTGTTTTACAATTTATAAAAGCAAACGAACAAAGAGAACTTTATGAGCGACTTACGTACCGATGCCCTGCACTACCATGAACTGCCAATGCCTGGAAAGCTAGAGACCGGCCTAACCAAAGCTTGTGAAACCCAGCGTGATTTAAGCTTGGCTTATAGCCCTGGTGTGGCAGAGCCAGTACGTGAAATAGAGAAAAACCCTGCCGATGCCTACCGTTATACAGGCAAAGGCAACCTAGTGGGTGTCATCTCAAATGGTACCGCTGTTTTAGGTTTGGGTAATACGGGCGCTTTGGCGAGTAAGCCGGTTATGGAAGGTAAAGGCATGCTGTTCAAACGTTTTGCCAATATTGATGTGTTTGATATTGAGGTCGATTGCAACGATACCGCAGAACTCATCCAAACTATTGCCAATATTGCGCCAACATTTGGTGGCATCAATTTAGAAGACATCGCCGCTCCGCAATGTTTTGAAGTTGAAACCGCTTTAAAAGCCCAACTTGATATTCCGGTATTTCACGATGACCAACATGGTACCGCTATTGTCGCTTCAGCAGGCTTAATTAATGCATTAGAACTGCAACACAAAAAACTAGAACTGGCACGTATTGTCTGTGTGGGAGCAGGTGCAGCTGGCATTGCTTGCATGAACTTACTCTTGGCAATGGGGGCTAAAAAATCCAATATAACCTTGGTGGATAGCCAAGGTATTGTCTCTAAGCAGCGAACCAATCTAAACCCTTATAAACAAGCGTTTGCTTTAGATACCGATAAAACTACTTTGGCTGATGCGATGGAAAATGCCGATGTTTTTTTTGGTGTATCAGGAAAAAATATTCTTTCTGCGGACATGTTACAGTCCATGGCGGCCAATCCAATAGTGTTTGCTATGGCAAATCCAGACCCTGAAATAGACCCAATTCTGGCTCACAAAACCCGTGATGATTTAATTATTGCAACCGGACGCAGTGACTACCCTAATCAGGTAAATAATGTACTTGGCTTTCCATATATCTTCAGAGGTGCATTAGATGTTCGTGCCAAAGAGATTAATATGCCCATGCAAATTGCCGCAGTACATGCGTTACGTAAACTGGCACACAGCTCCGTACCTAAATCGGTATTAGAAGGTTACGGCTTAACAGAGCTCAGCTACGGCAAAGAATACATTCTGCCAAAACCGAATGACCCAAGACTCATTAATGTGATTCCTGCTGCTATTAGCCAAGCGGCAATCGAGTCTGGCGTGGCACAGATTGAGCCAGTGAATAAATCTTTAAACCTTTTATGAACAACTAACCTGCTGTGAATAACTATGTATAACTCAATTAAAACATTGCTGGCCGTTGGAATAATAAGTGGTCTGTTATCCGCCTGCTCTGTAAAGCAAGCACAAACGGTAAAATCTGAAATAGCACCTGCAACACCACAGGCCAACATATCTGCAAACCAACCAGAGCTTAATCATGCCTATGACTATATCCTGCTAGACAAACAGCAAAAATCCACCACGCTAAAAAATACAATTGAACAACTTAGCACGGCCGATATTATTTTTATTGGTGAGTTTCATGGCAACCACGCTTCTCACCTGTTAGAAATGCAAATCCTAGCAGCCCTATATAAACAAAACCCAAACCTAACATTAAGCATGGAAATGTTTAACCGTGATCAACAAAGTATTTTGAATCAATACTTAGATGGTGAAATTGGTGAGGTTTATTTAGTCAATGAAGCGCCTGCTTGGAATAACTATGTGGCCAGTTACCGACCTTTAGTAGAGTTTGCCAAACAGAATTTTATACCTGTAATTGCCGCCAACGCATCCGCGGACATTGTGCGCTGTATTGGTCGCCAGGGTAGCAGCTATTTGAATAAGCTTGATAGCAATGAAAAGCAAACCATTGCACAACAGCCTTTTGCTGAAATTCCCAACTATAAAGATAAGTATTTCGAGTTTTTGGAAAAGCTTCGCACACTCTCTGAGCAACGCAAAGAACAGAGTTATTTAGCACAAATCACTCGGGATAATACCATGGCTGAATCCATCTACCAGGCCTGGTTAAATAATCCAAAACAGCAAATTGTGCATATCAATGGCAGCTTTCATAGTGAAAATCATTTAGGAACCGTAGCGGCCTTACAACAACTCAACCCACAGCTAAAAATAAAGGTGATTACCCCTATTCAAATAGAGGACGTCGCACAATGGCAAACAGAAGCTAAAGATGAAAACAGACAGGATGATTTTTACTATCTATTAAAGCCGCAACCTGAACAGTATGTAAATATGGCCTATAAACAAAAATCACGTAAAAGCCTATTTGATAAAGCAGAACAAGCTACTTGTAAATAGTTTAAGTTGTTTAGTTAGAAAAACTTCAACTAAATTTGATTCGTTAAATGGATGCCTATTTCTTTACTGCAAGTACAAATAGTAAACACCCGCTTTAAGCTGAGCCGCTTCTAGCATGGGAATGTCTAGTAATTGAATAGGTTGAGCATCTCCCTGCCATTGCATACTTGGTGAGTATTGGGTGGCATTAGGGTTTTGTTTAAAACGATAGGTTACCACCTTACAATCTTTCGCTTCAGCTAATTCACACGCCTTTTCCGTTGCATCCGATAAATAACCTAATGAATCAACCAGGCCTGCTTGAATGGCATCTTTACCTGTAAAAATTCGTGCCGTTTTTAAGGCTTTCATTTGCTCATCATTTACGTTACGTTGTGTTTTAACCACCTCATAAAAACGTTGCGCCATACTATTAACCATATTTTGAAAAACCTGTTTATCGGTATCTGAAGCCGCTCTAAATGGCGAACCCATATCTTTATTCGCACCCGTTTTATACACATTCACCGCAGCACCAATTTTTTCCATGGTGCCAGAAAAATCGGGATTCATAGAAATAACACCAACCGAACCTGTAATGGTAGATGGATGTGCTTGAATATGATCTGCCGCCATTGCAATATAAACGCCACCAGAGGCGGCCACATTCATCATTTGTACATAGAGTTTTTTGTTAGTACGTTTTTTAAACTCTAACAACTCGTGATAGATGATGTCACTGACCGTCACACCTCCACCAGGGCTATTGATTTTTAACAGAACTGTTTTAATTTTTTCATCATCTTCCGCTTTTTTAAGCTGCATCATCAACGAATCCAAAACACTCGGGGCTTTCGAAAACAGGCCTTCTTTAGGGCTATCGCTCAACACACCATCCACCGAGATAATCAGCACCTTATCCTCTGTTTTGCCCTTGTCGACAACCTGCTCTTCAATTGGTTTATCATAAGAGGCACCTAGCTTAATTGTTGCGCAGCCAGAAAGCAGTGAGGCCATGAACAGGCCTGCAGTAATGAATAAAGTGGATTTGGTTATGAATTTGGCTTTGAAATTAGTCACAATCAATCTCATTGGTTAAACGGGTAGATTGCTCAATGTTAGTGCTATCTGTTAATTTTGTAAACTCAGCAATGTTCTGTGCCGTAGTTTCTGCGATATGCGATAAAGCCTCTTGGGTAAACTAGGCTTTATACAATTTTCGGTTTAAAGCGAGCATCAAGCCAACCGTATGTTAAGCCACAGCCTAGGGCAATAAGCTGTTGCTGTTGCCCTTACCACGTTAACACCTAACGCCTTATCGTAACTAAATGGACATGATTTAAACCTCCTCAACGTAAAGCGATAAATTTAGTGCCACTCTCTGCCAACTGAGTTAAAACTTGTTGAATCAAACGGTCATTCACAAAAGCCGTCACTACATCAGCCTTTTTGGCATAAACTAAAGTGTCTAAATCAGCAGTAAATCTATGTAACTGGCAAGATTCGATTCATCAAAAAACTGACATAACGCTTGTTTGTCATACCGTTTGCAACTAAAAGAGACAACTTTAATATGTGATTAAGTAAGGTTTCATTGTTTTTTTGCATGTTTGAATCTCTCAATAATGCGTACTCGATGATAATGACTTTCTATGCAAACTTTTCAATCTCATTTTCAAGACAATCAGAATGGATTATTGCTCTGTTTCTCCCTGCTTGTTTTGCTTCATATAAAGCTTCATCCGCCTCTTTGTACAAATGTTGGAAAGAATCCATATCAACCAAAGAAGATGCCGCAACCCCCATTGAAATCGTTACAAATGGTTGCGACACCTCTGGACTATGAGGAATTTGAATTTTAGAAATTTCATCCACCATTTTTGTTAACCATTGTTGGGTTTCTTTTATGTTTCGAGACTCAACCAAGCCGCCAAACTCTTCACCCCCTAGACGAAACACCAAATCATTTTCACGGTGCACATAATCACGGATACAATCCGCCACTTTTTTAATGACAACATCCCCTGCTTGGTGTCCATAATAATCGTTATATTTTTTAAACCAATCAATGTCGACAATAAAAAATATCAAACAATGGTTCTGTCCTTTTACGCGGGCTATTTTCGAAGTAATAATCTGATTTAAATAATGGCGATTATATAACCCTGTCAATGCATCAGTAATTGACAGAGTACGCAATTCACTTAAGTATTTCGCCTCTTTGGCGCGTATTTTTAGTTCCCTATTATTAGATAGGTACTGCGAAAAATCGATAAGTATAGCCATTAAACTTGAAATAGTTAAAACCGCTAAAAAACGCACAAAACTTAATTCACTCCAAACCCCTGACTGCCATACACCAATACCAGAGTAAGCCATTGGCACAGCATACAAATAGAGCAGTAATACATAAAACAAGCCTATTTTCCAACCGTTTAACATCACCACAAAAATGGGGACCAAAAATACCCAAGCAATACTTAAATCCTGGTTCTGAGTTTCAGGCAAAAAGAATAAAAAGAATAACAAAACCCCTATTGAAGCTAGGTGTCCAGCCAAAAGAATCGATTTTGTTTTTCTCACATATAATATAGCCGGAATAAGAAGCGACACTCCTAAACCATTTGCAATCATTAGTGATAAGTTATGTGAAATAAAAAAATGAAAAAATACAAATGAAAACTGAATAAGCGTTGCAACATATAAAAAACTATTTAAGAGTAATATTCGAGAATATAAATGTGGATTAGATTCATCTATTCCGGCAGTTATAAACTGATACCAAAAAGATTTTGGGTTTAAAGAAGAGTTACTATTAGCCATCTTTTTAATCCTTTACTGTGGCCTAATCAAAGTGTAATTTTTTTTAAGAAAACTCACTTCTTTCTAGTTCAGTATACGTTAATACTACCAAAATAAAACAATATAAAATAGTCAGGAATTCTTCACATAATCTGTATGCATACAGATCCAAACAAACCCAGACTAAGCTGGGTTTCTAGGTTACTTTTTGACTTACTGCTGTTGTGCTGGCGGCATCATGCCAGGAGGAGGCATATAGCCAGTGGTGGCTGGCGCCATATAACCTTGTGGAGGCATCATTCCTGGAGGTGGTGCCATATTTTGACCCGGCGCTGGCGTTGCTTGACCCGCTTTAGGAGGCAATGGCTGAGGAACTTGTCCTGGTGCAAAGCCTGGCCCCTGAAAGTTGGGCTGAAACCCAGGAGGAGGACCATAAGGCATTGACCCACCCATTGGACCATTAAATTGCATAGGTCCTGAATTCCAAGGCCCGTTATTATTCCAAGGTCCGTTATTCCACGGGCCATTATTCCCATTCCAATTATTGCCCCAACCATTATTATCAAACTCGTTGGACATCTCTTCCATCCAATACATTGGAGTCCATTCTGGCCAGTCACTGTAAATTAGTGTTACAACCGTTGTTATTCCACCCATTATTAAACCAGCTTGCCGATGCCTGAGTTGCACCTAATGCCATCGTGCCTGCAATCGCACCAACTAATAGACTTTTT
>JAUUDE010000069.1 GCA_030826915.1 Thiomicrospira sp. | reverse complement strand
TTTTTTTTTGGTTGATTTTCTATTAAGAGAAAGCGTAATTTAAGGTCTTTATTACTGGCGTTTACCTTTGATTTTTCAAGTTTTGCGAGTGCTTTTTTAAGGTTTCGCTTTTGTTGGGACTCTGTTTTAGAATTGATAACAGAGGATAATAAAGCCTTAATTTGTTCTGATTCGATATCTACCTTTTGATTGAATTCTTGGATAGCATTTTTTTGATGCTGTTGATACGCAGGCCATATAGTTGCAGCACTCACTAGTAAAATAGATAAAATAACGGTAACTAAAACAGGGCTAAATCTTAATTTTGGTGTTAAATGATTAGCCATGGAATGAAACCTATAGTTGCTTATTTGCTAAAGATTCGGTGAAAAACTATGTACTCATTATTCTACTGATTAATACGCATATATACAATACCATTTCATATGGTCTACTATTTATTTTATAAGTTGGGCAGCAATCCATGTAACCATCAAGGAGGCATGATTAGGATGAACAGCTTAAAGCTAAGCCTTTTTGGCAAGATGTGGGTGGTTTTAGGTAATGAGCATGACTGCTTTTCTTAAAGGTTTTGTCAGGCCCGAAAGGCTCTAGTAACCATAACATCCAGTTGTGTAATGGATTGGTATCGCCTTGGACGACGGCATCAATAATATCCTGTGCAATATAGTTACGTAAAATAACCTGCGGTACAGCAAGTTTATATAGGTTGGATTTGGACTCATGGTTTTGTCCAGCAATTCTTTTACGATAGTTTTCCAACCAGATATTCCAGGCTTTTGATTGGGGTAGATAGCTCTCAAAGTCACTGTGATTGTCACTATCAAATAATTTTAGTAAAACAAAAAAGTGGTGAAAATCTAAGTTTGATTTATCCAATAAGATTAATGTATCCGCAATAAAATGTTTGTCTTCTTCTATTGGTACGGTAAATCCAAATTTGTATCCCATTCTCAATAGATACTGCTGGTTAAATGTTTCAATATATTTGTTTATGGCTGATTCGATGGCACAACTGTCAACTAAATTAGCAAAAGCTTGTCCAAGAACTTGACAATTCCATAGACCAATATTGGGTTGTTGGCTGTAGGCATAACGGCCTTCCGTATCAGAATGATTACAGATGTAATGTATTTTGCAGTCATCTAAGAATGCATAGGGTCCAAAGTCAAAGGTCTCGCCCGCAACGGACATGTTATCGGTATTCATTACGCCATGACAAAATCCCACGCTTTGCCAGCCCGCAATCAAAGAAGCCGTATTTGTCATAATGGTTTTTAACAATTCAGCATAACGTGTCGATTCATCAGGTATTGTCAATAAATGGGGGTAGACGGTTTTGATAACATAGTTGGCTAATTGTTTTTGTTGTTCAATATCGCCTTGTTGAGCCAGCCATTCAAAATGACCAAAACGAATATGAGTTTTAGCTACTCTTATATAAGTTGCTCGGGTTTCCATTTGTTCACGCATTACGGGTTCTGAGCTACGGCAAAGACTGATGCAGCGTGTGGTTGGTATGCCAAGTGCATGCAAAGCCTCGCCGATTAGATACTCTCTTACTGCAGAACGTAAAACAGCACGTCCATCTCCTCGTCGAGAATAAGGTGTGCGTCCTGAGCCTTTAAGGTGGAGATCCCATTGTTGTCCATCTTTATCTAAGATCTGACCCAATAAAACACCGCGCCCATCTCCTAAATCAGGGTTGTAGTAGCCAAATTGATGGCCTGTATACTTTTGTGCAATAGGCTCCAGTCCTTGTGGAAAGTTTTGCCCCGACGTCATTTCTAAAATCTCATGTTCGGATAGCTCTATGCCTAACTCATCACAGAGCGTTTTATTGTGATGAAGTAAGCTGGAATTCTGCATCGCTTCAGGTATGACTTTGCTATAAAAGCTATTTGGTAGCGCAGTATAATTTTGAAAAAAAGGGGTTCTATTGGTATGAGTCATAATCTTTCTGGCTGGTTTGCGATTCAAATGTTAGGGTTGATTTTAACATTAAGTTTAAAGTTCTTTTGAAAATAACCAAGTGTTTTACTAGGTTTTTACAGTATTAAACTTTAACAATATGTCTTTAACGTTCATAATGAAATGGCATCACAAAGCTATGGTGCGTTAGGTTTTTGACAAATGGCTTTTTTAAAAGAGGAGAAAGCATATGGGGGTTTCATTAGCGGTAGAAAATATCAAATGCGGAGGTTGTGCAAATGGTATTAAACAAAAACTTGCCACAATAGAGGGTGTTAAGAATGTCCAGGTAGATATTGAAGCAGGCCTGGTAAGTTGTGAACTCAATGAAAGTTCAGATAATGATTCTATTCTTAATTCAATTAAACAACAATTAGCTACAATGGGGTATCCTGAAGTTGGAAGTGTAGAGGGTTTAAAAGCCGCAGGAGCCAAGGCAAAATCCTATGTTTCTTGTGCTGTAGGAAAAATGACGGATTCTTCGTCTTAGTAGTTATCCAGAGTAAACTAAATAAAGTAGAATCCAATCACATTAGAAAAGACATGGAAATTGTTTCTAAGCACAGTTAGAATTAAATCCAGAATAATCGCGTACATCAGGAGAGTTGAGTGACCCAGCAGACCATGAACTATGAAGGTATAGAGCAAAAAAGCGTTGCTGAATTTACAGAAAAAGCGTATTTGGATTACGCGATGTACGTTATTTTGGACAGAGCGCTGCCACATATTGGAGACGGGTTAAAGCCTGTTCAGCGCCGTATTATTTATGCTATGTCTGAGCTAGGGTTAAAAGCGAGTTCAAAATATAAAAAATCTGCTCGTACTGTCGGGGATGTTTTAGGTAAGTTTCACCCGCACGGTGACAGTGCCTGTTACGAAGCCATGGTGCTTATGGCTCAAAACTTCTCTTTTCGTTATCCGCTGGTAGATGGACAAGGTAACTGGGGTTCAATGGATGATCCTAAGTCCTTTGCGGCCATGCGTTATACAGAAGCCAAACTTTCTAAATTTAGTCAGCTTTTGCTAGAAGAAGTTGTCCAAGGAACGGTAGATTGGACACCAAATTTTGATGGTTCTATTGATGAACCTTTGGTTTTACCAGCCAGAGTGCCCCATGTACTGCTTAATGGAACTTCAGGAATTGCCGTAGGTATGGCAACCGACATTCCACCACACAATTTACGTGAAGTGATTGATGGTTGCGTCGCTCTGTTAACCAATCCAAAGATAAGCACTGAAGAGCTGGTGGGTATTATTCCTGCACCAGATTACCCAAATTCAGCGCAAATTATTACGCCTAAAGCCGATTTATTAAAGCTCTATGAAACAGGGCATGGTTCTATTCGTCAAAGAGCAAGTTATCGTGTTGAAGATGGCGTAAACGTCGTTATCGATGCTTTACCGTACCAAGTTTCAGGTTCAAAGTTAATGGAGCAAGTTGCAGCTCAAATGCGCGCTAAAAAGCTACCAATGGTGGTTGATTTACGTGATGAGTCTGACCATCAAAATCCAGTACGTTTTGTGATTGAGTTACGTTCTAAGCGAGTGGATGTTGAAACAGCGATGTTGCATTTGTTTGCAACAACAGATTTAGAAAAAAGTTACCGAGCCAATTTTAATGTTATTGGTCTAAATGGTCGCCCACAAGTTAAAAATTTACGTGCCATGTTAACAGAATGGTTGGTTTATCGAGTTGAAACGGTACGTCGTAGACTGCAATTTCGATTGGATAAAGTTCTTGCTCGCTTGCATATCTTAGATGGTATGTTGATTGCCTTTTTGAATATAGATGAAGTGATTGCCATTATTCGTGAAGAGGAAAAACCGAAACCCGCTTTAATGGAGCGTTTTGGTTTAACGGACATTCAAGCCGAAGCGGTTTTAGAACTTAAATTAAGACACTTGGCGCGTCTTGAAGAGATGAAAATTCGTACCGAACAGGCCGAGTTAGAAGCGGAACGTCAAAAATTAGAAAAGCTATTAGGCAGCGAAGCTCGTTTAAAGACCTTGGTTAAAAAGGAGCTTTTACTCGATGCTAAAAACTACGGTGATGACCGTAAGTCACCTATAGTGATTGGTCGTTCTGCACAAGCTATGAGTGAGCAGGATCTATTACCATCCGAAGCGGTTACTGTGGTGTTATCTGAAAATGGCTGGGTGCGAGCTGCTAAAGGGCTGGATGTTGATGGGCTTGCATTAGGTTATAAGTCTGGAGATGGTTTTTGTGCACAAGCAAGCGGGCAAAGTCGTCAAATGACCGTATTCTTAGACACAACTGGGCGAGCATATGCTTTGCCAGCCCATAGTTTGCCATCGGCTAGATCGCATGGTGAACCATTAACTGGACGTTTAAACCCTCCTGCTGGCAGTAGTTTCTGTCAAGTGTTGATGGGGCAGCCTGCAGATAAGATTATTTTAGCCTCCAGTGCAGGTTTTGGTTTTGTAACTAAGTTAGAGAACCTGTATTCAAAAAGTAAGTCTGGAAAAACATCCATTACTTTGCCTGCTGGAAGTTCTGTCCTTACGCCAGCTCGTGTTGAAAACGAACAGTGGGTTGTGGTCACTACCAGTGAGCCACGTATGTTAGTGTTTTCTTCTTCAGAGCTACCAGAGCTGGCAAAAGGAAAGGGTAATAAACTTATTCAGTTGCCAAAAGGTGAAAAAGTTCAGGCTGTTTTCGCCTTTACACCAGGGCAGAAAATTTCTGTAAAAGCGGGTAAATACGAGAAAGTTTTTGGGCCAACCGCAATTGAAGAAGCCTTTGCAAGTAGAGCTAAAAAAGGTATTGTTTTACCAAGAACGCTCAAGAAAACGACGCAAATTAAAATTGCCGAATAGTTTGAGAGACAGAGTATTTCTATACGTGTCGTCAATTCTTATCTCATTTCGTGCTCATTGTTATTTATGAACACGCTATCTAAACCTTTCTTTATGGGATCTTTACACCCTTTTGAGCAAAGGTTTCTTAATTAAATTTCTATAGCATATTTTAAATTATTGGTCATTGGTACAGGTGTTGCTTTATACATTATTGAGAAACTTTTCTTGTCAATTAAACGCTGGTTTCAATAAGTAGAAACACAGGCTAAATTTCGGATAACTTTTGCTAATCAGCAAGGATGAAATGAGTTGTTCTATTCACATTCTTTAATGTAAGTGAAATATATGTTTGCTAAGCCACTTGGTATTTTTGTAATTATTTTGAGCTTCTTTGGCGGATTTTTGCTAATGGGCGGAAATCTGTTGTCTTTATGGCATCCATCCGAGTTGGTGGTTATTCTAGGGATTGCGTTAGGTACCTTTATGGCTGCAACCCCTGTTGATGTATGGAAAAGAACAATTCAGTTTTTGGGGCGTTATTTTGGCGGTGAAAAAGTAACTAAAAAATTATATGCTGACACATTAGGTTTACTTGAAGACCTAGCACGACTCTCCCGAACATCGGGTGTTTTAGCTCTGGAAAAACACATAGTCAGTCCTGAAACTAGCCCTATTTTTATGCACTATTCTCGTGTTCTTAAACACAAAGATTTAAAAAAGTTTATTGTTGATAATTTTAGTTATTTACTTCTTAACCCGCCACAGTCGCAAAATTTTGAACACCACCTTGAAAATCAGATATACGATATTTATGACTCTATGAGCGAAGTACCAAAATCGGTTGGCAAGGTGGCAGATTGGCTACCTGGATTTGGTATTGTTGCAGCCGTATTAGGTGTTATCTTAACGATGGAATTGTTAGGTAGTGACATGGATGTGGCTAAAATTGGTACGGCAATTGGTGCCGCCTTGGTTGGAACTTTAACAGGTGTGTTTTTTGCATTTGCCGTACTTGCGCCTTTTGTTCATGCGGTAGAGGTTATGATTCGTCAGGATAAATCTTTATTTGAGATGACTGCTTCATTTCTAGCGGCTTATGCAAATGGAGTTTCCCCCAACCTCGCGGTGGAAATTGGAAGGCAACGTATTCCTCCTGAGTTCGAAGTTCCACGTGAAGCGGATTCCTAGAGCACTAGGTTATGAATAAAGTATTCAAAGAAGGTGTTGTTTAATGTCTCGTCGAAGAGGTCATGACGAAGGTGGGGCGCACGGAGGTTCGTGGAAAATTGCTCTAGCTGATTTAATGACAGTACTTATGGTGTTTTTTTTGGTTATGTGGCTTATTTCAGTCGTAGACCCTGAAGAGCGTCAGGCATTTATTAATAGTGTAGTAGGCGTGCCACAATCTGAAGGCAATATAGAAGATAAAAAAATGGTACCGCCTCAAGAATCAATAAACCCTTTAGATTTAAAGCCTGCAGCCTCTAAAGAAGAGATAGAAGAAGCCTTGAAAAAGGTTGATCCTAAAGATATTCAGATTGAGGAAACACCTGAATTTACTAAGATTACCTTAAAATCAGATAGTTTTTTTGAGAGTGGTCGAGCGACAATCAGCGACAAAACGCGGGAAAATCTTGAGGTTTTGGGAGAAACTTTAAGTGGCCGTAACCAACCGATTATTATCACGGGTTATACCGATAATGTGCCAATTAATAATTTTCAGTTTCCATCAAATTGGGAGCTTTCTGCTTCAAGAGCGGCTATGGTTGCGCGCGTTTTTATTGATATGGGCATGAATAAAAAAGTACTCACAATTGAAGGTAAGGCAGATAACGATTCTGTTACATCTAATGCAACCGCTTATGGACGCTCACTAAATCGACGAGTGGTCATCAAAATAGACAAACGCCCAGACTCAGCAATTGAACTTAATTAGAATCTCATGTTCATTTTGGTGAAAATTTATGAGTTGCAAATAGTAAGTAATCCAATCCCTTTAGCTGCAATGTTTACATTTTTCGTCTTTTTTTAAGTTCAACGTTCTAATCATCATAGTAAAAGCATCAATAATCATAAGTTTGCCTGTTAACGTTGGCAGATTAAGGAGTGCTTTTATTGCTTCAACCGCTTGTATTGAACCAACCATGCCAACGACGGGAGAAAGTACGCCATTTTGGCTGCAGGTTAACTCTTGACCTGAATCCTCAGGGTACAGACATTGGTAGCAAGGGCTGTCAGCTTTACGGAAGTCGTAAGTCGAAACTTGACCTTCCCAACGAATAGCAGCACCCGAAACTAACGGTTTTTTTGTTTGAAAGCATGCCCTATTAAGAGCAAAGCGAGAAGCAAAGTTATCTGTGCAATCTAAAATCACATCTGCGGTTTTTACTAAGTCAGCAATTTCTGTTTCAGTTAATCTTTTTTTAATAGTTTCTATTTCAATATGGTGGTTGAGACTTGCCAAATTCTCTTTAGCGGACTCAACTTTTGCCTGCCCAATATTGTTTTCACGATGCACAATTTGACGCTGTAAATTTGAATCATCCACCTCGTCAAAGTCCACTAGAGTCAGTTTGCCAATACCTGCGGAAGCTAAATAGAGCGAAGCGGGGGAGCCCAATCCCCCCAATCCAAAAATTATTGCATGAGATTGAGAAAGGGTTAATTGTCCAGCATAATCAATTTCAGACATTAGGATTTGACGACTGTAACGTGAAAGTTCCGCATCGTTTAATTCTGTTTTAATGAGTTTCTGCTCTGCTGTGTGTGTCATGGTTTCTGTCCTAAGCTAATTCTGGGGTTTCCGCCTAAGTCTTTATGCATTTGAAGCTTTGTGTAGTTTGATTGTTCAAAGAGTTGCTGTATAGCTTCTGCCTGATTATACCCATGTTCAATAATTAACCAACCTTGCGGTTGAAGATGCGACCAGGCCTGGTTAATAATCAGACGAATATCATCTAAACCATCAGAACCAGAAGCTAAAGCACTTAAAGGCTCAAAGCGCACATCACCTTGTTGTAAATGAGGGTCGTTTTTTTCGATATAAGGTGGATTGGAAACAATGCAATCATAAATTTGGTTGTCAACGGCAGAAAACCAGTCGCTGTGCAAAAACTCGACATTGAGTTGGTTGCGCTGAGCATTTTGAATAGCCACGTCCAAAGCTGGTTGGCTTTGATCAACTGCTGTAATTGAGCAATGAGGTTTTTCTGACTTTAAGGCTAAAGCAATGGCACCACTGCCTGTTCCCAAATCAAGTATTGAACAGTTTTTAGACGTTTGATTGAGGCTCTCAAGATTAAGTACGCACTCTATCAGTGTTTCTGTATCAGGCCTGGGGATAAGCGTGTCTTTCGTTACCTTCAGTTCTAATCCCCAAAACTCACGATAGCCAATAATATGTGCAATGGGTTGACCGTCTAAACGTTTATTTAAGTCGGCTTGGAACTGTTCTAGTTCACTAGGGTTTAATTGCTTTTCAGGCCAGGTAAAAAGGTAAGTACGATTTACTTGCAGGATGTTGCTTAAGAGTAGTTCCGCATCAAGTTGGGGCGAATCTACCAAGCCTGCTTGAATCAATTGATTCTGAGCAGACTTTAAAACAGTTTCTATGTTATTCATAGTGAGGTTAATGCTTTCAGAACTGCTGAAAGATTAATTATCGTTACTTAGTTCAGCCAGTAATTCGGCTTGATGTTCTTGCAATAATGGCCCAACTACTTGGTCTAAACCACCGTTCATAACTTCATCAAGCTTATACAGTGTTAGGTTGATACGGTGGTCGGTTACTCGGCCTTGAGGATAGTTATAGGTGCGGATTCGGTCAGAACGGTCTCCAGTTCCTACTAAGCTCTTACGCTCTTTAGCAATTTCAGCATCATGTACTTGCTGTTTAGCATCCATAATACGTGCAGCAAGTAAAGACATGGCTCGTGCACGGTTTTTATGCTGTGAACGTTCATCCTGACATTCAACCACGGTATTGGTTGGTAGGTGAGTGATACGAATCGCCGAATCTGTTTTGTTTACGTGCTGACCACCTGCACCCGAAGCTCGGAAAGTATCGACTTTCAAGTCTGCTGGATTTAATTCAATCTCTTCAACATCCGGAGCTTCAGCCATAATGACGACGGTGGCGGCAGATGTATGAACTCTACCTTGAGTTTCGGTTGCCGGAACACGTTGTACTCGGTGAGCACCTGATTCAAACTTTAACTGAGAGTATGCACCGTCACCAATGATTCGAGCAATAATCTCTTTATAACCGCCGTGTTCACCTTCATTGGTGTTAATGATTTCAACCTGCCAACGCATTTTTTCTGCAAAACGGCTGTACATTCTAAATAGATCACCTGCAAAAATAGCAGCCTCATCACCGCCTGTTCCTGCACGAATTTCTAAGAAAATGTTGGCATCATCATTTGGATCTTTAGGCAACATCATGGTTTGTAAATCATTTTCATAGGTTTTGATTTGCTCTTCAAGTTCAGGCAATTCTTCTTGTGCCATCTCTTTTAAATCAGGATCACCTGATTGCATCATCTCTTTGGCTTCTTCAATATCACCTTCTGCGGCAATGAATGCTTTAAACGTATCCACAATAGGAGTGATTTGCGCATATTCTTTTGTGAGCGCAGTGAATTTTTTCTGGTCATTAATCACTTCAGGGTCAGAGATTAAAGCATTAACTTCATCTAGGCGTTCAACGAGCAGTTCTAATTTTGAGCGAATTGAATCTTTCACAGGCGTTTCTCGATATAGGGTCAATTGGTTTGTTGGACCAATAAAAAATTTAATGTGGTGATTTGTGTGTTTTTTTAGGTTCTTCTTCACAAATTAATAGGGTTTCCGCAGCTTCAATCAAGGCTTTATCGCCGTTCATACCTGCTTGGTTAAGTTGTTTGGTTGGCATATGAATGAGCCGATTTGTTAATTGATTCGCCAAACGCTTAATAATTTCTTCAGAATTTACGCCTTGTTCTAGCTGGTGAAGAGCATGTTCTAATGCCGCTTCTTTTATTTGCATAGATTGTTGGCGATAGGCTTGAATAACAGGTTTGATTTGCTGAGAAGCCTGCATTTGAGTAACAAAATGCTGAGCTTGTAATTCAATAATTTCTTCCGCTTCTAGGGCTGCACTTTGGCGAGATTGTTTGCTTGTTTCGATGATTTCTTGTAAATCATCTACTGTGTAGAGATAGACGTTATTTAAATCACCAATGCTCGCTTCAATGTCCCTTGGAACGGCAATGTCGACCATAAACATAGGGCTGTTTTTACGTTTTTTTAGTGCAGCCTTAACCGAATCTTGCATAAGAATGGCGTTTGGACTGCCAGTGGAACCGATAACAATATCTGCTTCATGCAGGTGTTTGTCTATATCGTCAAGGCTTATTGCATATCCATCGACACTTTCAGCCAATTTATGTGCTCTTTCAAAAGTTCGGTTGGCAATAATTAAGTTACCAATATTGCTCTCTTTAAGATGACGAGCAACCAGTTCAATGGTTTCACCGGCTCCCAGTAATAGAGCAGTTTGTTGTGATAAGTCTCCAAAAAACTGTTTAGAAAGTGACACTGCTGAAAATGCCACTGAGATTGGGCTATTACCAATTGCGGTATCCGTACGAACCTGCTTAACCGTTTTAAATATATACTGGAATAATTGTTCTAAAACTTGATGGATGCTCTCAGATTTATGTGCTGAATTATAAGCCTCTTTGATTTGTCCAAAGATTTGTGGCTCACCTAACACTAAGGAGTTAAGACCACTTGCTACGCGCATAATGTGTTTAACAGCCTCTAAATCGTGATGGATATAGAGATACGGATCTAAGGTTTCAATCTCAAGTTCAAAAAAATCATGTAACCAGGCCTGTAAAGATTCTACTTGGTGACTGTCTTTAAGAATGCAGTAAAGCTCAGTGCGGTTACAAGTAGATAGAATAATGCACTCTGAAATCAGCGATTGCGCTTTAAGTTGTTCAATCGCTTTGGATGCCGCATCAGCTGAAAATGAAACGGTTTCACGGATATCGACAGGTGCCGTTTCGTGATTTACGCCAAGGGTACATAGTTTCATAGAGTTAGGGCTTTACCATTATTCAGATTATGCAGGAATTATCTGCAGCTAAAGAGGCGTAATTTTGCTAAATATTCAGTCTAATTGCAAGTTTTTGACATAAATTAGAATGTATATTTCTAGCCTAGCTGGACATTTATAATCTTTTATTCTTTGGCCAACATAGACAAATTTACGGCGGAGGGTAGAGATTTTCTCAATTTACTCGTGAAATGTCCTAGAATGAAGACAATATTAATAGTGTTTATGTCAAGGAATTACAAGGCCGTGTTACAAATAGCTGTTAAAGGTGTTCAGTTTAAGCGCTTTAGTCGAATTAATAAAAAGATAGAATTGATTTTTCTGCCCGAGCAAAGACAAAAATTGCAATCTCAGAGCAAGATTCCCAAACAAAAAAAGTACCGCTTTTTTACTTCTTTGACGTTGTTTTTAAGCCTAGGAAGTATGCTGGTTTTTTCTGGGTGTACACTTACGCAAGAACAGCCTGATGTTGTTTCTAATGTTGAACACGTAAAGCAAAAGCCGGCTGAAAAAAAAGATGTAGTTAATAAAGTTAAACATGTCAGCTCACACATTAACGCATCTACTATGTTTGAAATTTTAGCGGCTGAGATGATGGTTCAAAAAGGGCAGGTTTTGCCCGCATTTGATATTTTGTACCCACTGGCTGAAAAAACACAAGATCCCGCGCTTGCAGAACGTGTTTTTAACATTTCTATGGCTACATACAGTGTGGCTAATATAGAAAAAGCTACTTTGCTGTGGCGCAAATTGTCACCTCAATCGGCCACGGCTTGGCGAGCCTCCTTTTTACTCTCTTTAAGAAATCAAAAAGTCGATTTGGCGCTTAAAGAGTGGCGCACTTATCGTTCACTATCTAAAGCAACTTTGGATGAAGATTTAATTGTTTCAGCCACAAAAGTTGTACCTTCTGCACCAGAAAAGGCAGGTATTGCGTTTTTTGAAGCTTTAGCAAAAGAAAATTCAAAAAGATGGTCGGCTTATTATGCGCTAGGGCTTGTTGCAACTGAGTATAAGAACAATCAAATCGGGATTCCTGCATTAAAGCAAGCTGCATCATTAATGCCTGATGAACAGAAGAAGGCATCAATTGGACAAATCTACAACTTGATGTCTAAGCTCTATTTAATGACGGGTAATCCTGAACAAGGTATTAAAGCACTTTCACCATATGTGGATAATCATAAAACGGATTTGTTATTGCAAGAACGCATGGCTCGATTGGAAGTGCAAGCTCAACGATATAAGGATGCTGAACATCGTTATGAGTTTATTTTAAAGTCAGAACCTGACGCAATGACCTCACGCCTTTCATTAGCACTGATTCAATTAGAGAGGGCCGCTTATGATAAGGCTGAAAAGAACTTACTAACGGTTATTTCTAATCCAGCTTATAAGCAGGTTGGTCAATATTATTTGGGTGTGTTGTATCAAGATAGTCAAAAAGATAAATTGGCGAAAGAGTATTTTAAAAAAATAGACTCACAAAATTATCACGTGGATGCCCAGTTGCATTTGGCTGAAATCTATTTTGCAGAAAAAAACAAAGCAAAAGCCTTTGCGACTCTGGATGCGATAAAACAGAAAAATGCAAAAGATAAACTAAAAGTCTTGCGAGCAAAAGCAATATTTAAAAGTGCAGAAGGGCAGTTGCCTGAAGCCATCGCTTTGTATGACAAAGCTTTAAAAGTAGATGCCAATAATATTGAAATATTAAAAGCGCAATCTATGTTGTTTTTTAAGCTGGAAGACAATCAACGATACGAATCCAACTTATTAAATGCTTTGAGAATAGATGCAAATGATGTGGATGCTCTCAATGCTCTTGGATATTTTTATGTTGAACAAAATATCAAGTTAGATCAAGCCCATGTTTTATTAGATAAGGCGCTAAGTCTGGCACCTGAAAGTTACTATATACTTGATAGTATGGGTTGGTATTATTATGCAATAAAGGATTATGAGCAGGCTCTTACGTATTTAAACAGGGCTTTTAAAATTAAAAAAGATGATGAAGTGCTCATCCACTTAATCTCTACTTACTGGCAAAATAACCAAATTAACCGAGCGAAGTCTTTATGGCAAAAATATCATCAGAAATTTTTGCAAAATGACAGAGTTCAAAACTTAATCAATGAGCTGGAGTCTACAGGAAGAAAGTAACAGATGGTGTTGTGAGAGCTCATAGCAGAATAGGTTTAAAAAATAAAATGGTTAAGTTTTGCCAATTTTTCTTTTCTGTTCATCACTTGCATAGTTCTCTATTAATTTTTTTTCATAAAGTTTAGAATTTCCCTTGAACTTGTGAAAAATAAGTGGATAATACGCACCTGTCTTTAACGACAACGATATTAAAGGGCTGTAGCCAAGCGGTAAGGCATCTGGTTTTGATCCAGTGTACCGCAGGTTCGAATCCTGCCAGCCCTGCCAATATCCTTCCGAATTCTCAAGTCATTTTTTCCTCGAACAGGAGTGCCTTAAATGGCTAATAAAAATGTCATGATTTTTGCAGGTAATGCAAATGTCAGTCTCGCTGAAAACATCTCTCAATATCTAGATATACCTTTAGGTGAAGCCGACGTTGGTCGCTTTAGCGATGGTGAAATCATGGTTGAGATTAAAGAATCCGTTCGTGGTCAAGATGTTTACGTATTGCAACCCACCTGTACGCCTGAACCAGCCGTTAACTTAATGGAAATGCTGGTAATGATTGATGCGCTTAAACGTGCATCTGCAGCTCGTATTACAGCGGTTATCCCATATTACGGATTTGCTCGCCAAGATAGACGACCTTATTCAGCTCGTGTACCAATTACTGCAAGATTATCTGCAGATATGATTACTGCAGCTGGTGCGAACCGAGTGGTAACAGTGGATTTACACTCTGACCAGATTCAAGGGTTCTTTGATATCCCAGTAGATAATATCTACGGCTCGCCTCTTTTAGTTGAAGATATGCAGAGCAATTACAATCTTGATAATGTCACGATTGTATCTCCAGATATGGGTGGTGTGGTAAGAGCACGAGCGGTTGCTAAAGCAATTGATGCAGAGATGGCAATCATTGATAAACGCCGACCAAAAGCCAATGTTGCTAAGGTGATGAATATCATTGGTGATATTGAAGGCAAAGACTGTATTATTGTTGATGATATGGTAGATACAGCGGGTACTTTATGTAAAGCGGCACAAGCGTTAATGGAACGTGGCGCTAAAAGTGTATCAGCTTATGTTGTGCACGCCGTTTTATCTGGTCCAGCCGTTGAAAATATTCAAAACTCAGTATTAAAGGAATTAGTTGTAACAGACTCTATTCCAGAAAGTGCTGAAGCGAAATCTTGCGCTAAGATACGTCGAGTAAGTATTGCAAGTATGTTGGGTGAAACAATTCGCCGTGTTAACTTAGAAGAGTCTGTAACAGCGTTAATGAAACACTAATCCGTACTTTCTTAGTTATATTAAAAAGCACTCTTTATGAGTGCTTTTTTGTTTACGTTGACTAGAAAGTGATGGCATTATTAATATGTTAAAGTTTACAATGCTTTTACATGTTTAAGCTGTAAAAAAATCAAGTGAAAAGCTGGTAAATTATTGAGTTTTAAGTATAATGCCCGCTTCCCTCATGTTTGGTCGCGAACGTGAGATGTTTTAATTGAGTGGTTTTATAGGTTGTTTAATCAATCTAAAATATAAAAAACTACGTATTTGGAGAATTATTATGAGCCAGAATTGGACAGCAAATATCCGTACTGAAGAAGGGAAAGGTGCGAGCCGCCGCCTTCGTCACGCGGGTAAAGTACCAGCCATTATTTATGGTGGTGGACAGGATGCAGTATCTGTATCTTTCCCATTAAACTTTGTTAAAAAAGCATTTGAAAACAACGATAACTTCAACACAGTATTAACTGTTGATGTCGAAGGTGGTTCTTCAGAAACTTGTGTTGTTAAAGACATTCAGCGTCACCCATCAACAGGTGATGTTTCGCACATTGATTTACAACGTGCAGCTGCAGACAACAAACTTGTTAAGAGAGTACCTTTAAACTTTACTGGTAAAGCAGTTGCACCTGGTGTTAAAGCTGGTGGTCACATGTCTTTCCTACAGTCAACGGTTGAAGTTAGCTGTTTAGCTAAAGACTTACCAACTAAGATTGATGTTGATGTTTCTTCTATGGAAGCAGGAACAAGTAAGCGTCTTTCTGAGTTAACACTACCAGCTGGTGTTGTAATCACTGCACTTTCTCACGGAAATGCGGATTATGACCAAGCGGTTGTTAACATTGGTAAAGCTAAAAAGCGTTAATAGCTGACTTATTAAGTCACTATTAAAGTAGTAAAACGGAAGCCGGCGTATGTCATCTGTTCAATTAATTGTTGGTCTGGGGAATCCAGGCGATAAGTATGAACAGACCCGACATAACGCCGGTTTTTGGTTTGTGGACGAAGTTGCTAGGCAATATGGTGTAGAGTTTCGTCCAGAAACTAAATTTCTAGGTTTAGCGGCTAGAGTCCAATCTAATGGATTGGATTTCTGGTTACTAAAACCAACGACCTTTATGAATCGTAGTGGTCAATCCATTCAAGCTTTAGCAAAGTTTTATAAAATTCCAGTCGAATCTATTCTTGTTGTACACGATGAATTAGATTTACCGCCAGGTGTCGCAAAACTCAAAAAGGGTGGTGGTCACGGTGGCCATAATGGGCTGCGAGATACCATCGCCGCTTTAGGTAAGGAATTTTTACGCTTAAGATTAGGGGTTGGTCATCCTGGCCATAGAGATTTAGTGGTGGATTACGTTCTTAAAAACCCTTCTAAATCAGATCGTCAATTAATTGATGATGCGAGTTATGCAGCCACTAAAGTTGTACCCGATTTAATCAAAGGCGATTTAGCAAAAGCGATGCAAGATTTGCATACAAAAGCGTAAATCCAAACTTTATATTCTTAAAATTCCGTTCTCAGGAGACACAGCATGGCAATTAAATGCGGTATTGTAGGCTTACCAAATGTTGGTAAATCCACTCTGTTTAACGCGTTAACCAACGCAGGTATTGAATCAGCAAACTACCCGTTTTGCACGATTGAACCAAACGTAGGGGTTGTTCCAGTACCTGATGCGCGTGAAGAAGCGCTTGCTGAAATTGTTAAGCCTGAACGTACTTTGTCTGCCACTGTTGATTTTATGGATATAGCAGGCCTGGTAGAAGGGGCTTCTAAAGGTGAAGGTTTAGGGAATAAGTTCCTTGCAAACATTCGTGAAACCGATGCCATCGTACAAGTTGTACGTTGTTTTGAAAATGACGACATTGTGCACGTTGCCGGTAAAGTTGATCCAATCAATGACATCGAAATCATCAATATGGAATTGGTTTTTGCTGACCAAGAATCCATCGATAAAGCCATACAAAAAGTACAACGTGTAGCTAAAAGTGGCGATAAAGAAGCCAGTGCTCGTTTAGCACTACTACAAAAAGTACAGGCAGAAATTGAAACCGGCACTTTGGTGAGAATGATTGGCTTATCAGATGACGAGCTTAAAGAAATCAGTGATTTACATCTACTAACGGTTAAACCAATGATGTACATCGCAAACGTCAATGAAGATGGCTTTGAAAACAATCCTCTGCTAGATTCAGTACGTGAACTAGCAGAACAACAAAACGCTGTGGTTGTTGCCATTTGTGCCTCTTTAGAAGAAGAAATTGCCCAACTTGATGAAGAAGATAAAGCCGATTTCTTAGAAGAAATGGGACAGGATGAACCAGGTCTTAACCGAGTAATTCGTGCAGGTTATGAACTGCTAGGTCTGCAAACCTACTTTACCGCAGGCGTAAAAGAAGTACGTGCTTGGACAGTAAAAAAAGGCGCAACAGCTCCGCAAGCTGCAGGTGTCATTCACACAGATTTCGAAAAAGGCTTTATTCGTGCCGAAGTCACAGCCTATGAAGATTTTGTAGAATTTAAAGGCGATGCAGGTGCAAAGGCTGCTGGTAAACAACGTTTAGAAGGTAAAGACTACATTGTGCAAGACGGGGATGTCATGCATTTTCGATTTAACGTCTAAAATTTAGTTTTCTGGCTTCTTGTTCAGGCACTATCCTGCGTTAAAAAATGATCACTTACTATGCGTAAGCTCACATTTTTTGCCTTGTCTAGCACCTAAACAAGAAGCCAGAAAGTCTAAATTTGGGTTTTATATCATCTAATCTATTGCGCTTCATTTGCGACTTACTTACCAGGCCTGCTATGTCTTGTAACGGTTGGTTTAGTTAGCATAGACTAGATTGAAAAAAAGTATTAAATAGTCTCGCTATTTGGTTGACATATTTCTAACAAGTTTTATAATACGCCCACTTTCGGCTACATAGCTCAGCTGGTTAGAGCACATCACTCATAATGATGGGGTCCCAGGTTCAAATCCCGGTGTAGCCACCATATTTTAAAGCCCGTACTTATTGATTAAGTACGGGCTTTTTTGTTTTTGGTATGATGGGTTTGTTTTAAATTAATGAGTTTTGTCGATGAAGTTATTCCGTTTTGTGTTCTTCGGTTTTGTGTTTTTATATAGTTACCAGGCCTGGTCGTATTCTGAGGCTTGTCAGTTGGTTGCGCAAATGGCTGGTAATAAAGAGTATAAGCAACAGCCTTTTAGAGTTGCGACAATGGAGCAACCAGAAGCGATTCCGAAGGATTGGGGATTAAGCTTAATTGAGCAACATGGTGCTTGGTCCATTTATCAAACTGACCAGGCTTGGTTTACTAAACAGTCTTGTGCACCATTAGTAAAAAAAGCTACTAACAGTAACTATAAAGTTGAGTTTATCCCCGTGTTGCTAAATAAAACAACGGGTTCTAATGCGGTGATTACCGGTACTTTTATTATTAAGACCTATAAAACACGAGATTTGGAGAAGGTGATTCAGCGTTATCACTTTAAAATGTTAAGTCCGTTGCCTAATCCTCAATCAGCGATTGTGGATGTGAAACCTGTTGAGTCTTATGATTTATTGATTAGAGCTTTAGACCGAGATAAGGATGTGGCATTGGCAATGCCTTTATTAAGTGAGCCTCGTAGAAGGCGGTAATAGGCTGTTTGATGTACTTAGAAACAGAAAAGGCCTCATAGAGGCCTTTTTTTTGGATTTATCATTTCTAGAATGGACGGTTTTGAATCAATAAACCACGGTACTTTCTTTTACCATTTTGTAGATATCAATGCGCTTTTCATTGCCTAATGCTTTTAAACCTTGGTTAATGGCTTTTTCTAAATTTCCTGGATAGAACTCTTCTAGTGTTAAACCTAGAATCGGTTCGGCAATTAATTCACCATTAGAGTTGTATACAAGGGTAGTAGGCGCGACTTTTACCTTTTGTGTTGGGGCAAAGGTCTTCATTTCGATATCGTTGCCTTTAAAGTCTTTCATTTCCCAGTGGGCTTTATCCATTACAACCTGTCTAAATTCCGCATAGTCTTCAATATCTGTTGTTTCAAGCAGGGGATGAATAATGTTTTCTTCAAGTTTTTTGCAGTAGTTGCACCACGTAGCCGTATAAAAAATCACTACTGGAATATTGTGTTCTTGCGCCGTTTTGGCTGATTTTTGTAAATCCACTGCCAGTGGTAATATTTCACCCGCTTTTACATTTAAAAAGGTGAATAGCAAGGCCACGGATAGGCTTAGGCTAATAATTTTTGATTTCATCCGTAACTCCTTAGTAACTTGAATAGAAAGAATGGAAAAGTTGGCTACTAATTTTTATTAATAGTAGTGCCTACTAGATTTAAGACCGCAACGACTACCTACTTCTTTCACAAATAAATGTATATTGGTTAAACTTTCGTAAGAGTTATATAGGTTTTTACTGTAATTGCTACCGCAAGCCCAGTTACCATAACGCAATAAAGTGATGCGTTTGCTTGAGTTGTAATTTGGGTTGCCTAAATAGAGGTAAACACCATTGCCGTGTTGGCCATACTGCAAATAAAGAGTTTCATTAGAATTGTAGTGTTTTTTAGGGTCTTCTAACATCAACTCGATTTTTTGGTTTCACCACGGGCAATTTGGTAAGTGTCTTCCAATACGTTTTTAACACGTTTTCAGTATTTGTATTTGCCACCAAGAATGTTCACCATAACAACATTTCCGTTTTGCGGATTGTTGTATAAAGCATCAAGGCGTTTCTTTTCAGCAATATCGCGTTTAAGTTGTAATTGGCGTTCTTTGGCTTCTTCTTTAATACGCACTAAACGTTGCTCTTCTTCATACTGCTGTTGTTTTAGAAGCAGAGCTTGGCGTTCTTGTGGTGTGATAGATTTCCACTGTTCTTCACTCATTCCAAGAGGGTAAGGGCTTGCACAGGCGGTTAGTAGGCTAAAAACGGCAATTAAAAACCAAACTCTTTTCATGTAAAAACCTTGTATGAGAGCAATCAAGTACACTCTGCTTGTAGTTCAATGTGCAGAGCGCACTATTTTTTAATTAAGAACAATCCACCCGTTACAAGTAAGCCAAGTTGAATCCAGTTTTGGTAGTCGGATTCAATTGGCAGTAGTAGCCCAAACAAGATAAGTACAAAACCAATCGCTCTTTGACGTTGTTGACGGTTTTGCAGCGCAATTTGAGCTTCTAATCTCGCCATTTGTTCTGACTGAATTGTTAAGCCCTGATGCGACAATTTGTTTAAACTGCTATAAAGCAGACCTGGTATCTCTGGCGCTTGTTCCATCCAGAAGGGCAGGTTGCTTTTGACTTTTTTAGCTAGGCCTTTTGGCCCAACACGTTCTTGCATCCAATCTTCTAAGAATGGTTTAGCAGTATCCCATAGATCTAATTCATCATCTAGCTGGCGGCCTAAACCTTCAATGTTTAGTAAGGTTTTCTGCAGTAATACAAGTTGCGGTTGCACCTCCATCCCAAAGCGACGAGCAGTTTGGAAAAGGCGCATAAGCACTAAACCAAACGAAATCTCTTTTAAAGGTCTATCCCAAATAGGTTCACAAACCGATCTGATTGCGGACTCTAATTCATTCACACGGGTATCTTTGGGTACCCACTCTGATTCAATATGCAGTTCGGAAACACGCAGATAATCACGGTTAAAGAAAGCCAAAAAGTTTTCAGCCAAATAGCGTTGATCTTCTGGCGTTAGCGTACCCATAATCCCAAAGTCGATGGCTGCATAACGACCATCAGGCAATACAAAGATGTTCCCTGGGTGCATATCGGCATGGAAAAAGTTGTGCTTAAAAACTTGGGTAAAGAAGATGATGACCCCTTTGGCACTCAGGTCGGTTAAATCAATACCTGCTTCAATGAGCTTTTCAGTTTCACTAATACGAATTCCGCGAATACGCTCCATGGTCATCACGCTTTCAGAGCAGTGCGACCAATACACTTCTGGAACATAGAGTAAATCCGAACCTTCAAAATTACGTTTTAGCTGGCCGGCATTGGCCGCTTCACGAATCATATCTAATTCATCAAGAATGGTTTTTTCAAACTCGGCTACCACTTCGACAGGGTGCAGGCGACGAGCAATTTTAACTGCTGCTTCTAGTAGTTTGGCAAGGCTAAATAAAATGGCAACGTCTTGCTCAATAACCGGTTTAATGTCTGGCCTAACTACTTTTACAACCACTTCAGTTCCAGAGTGCAGAGTGGCTTCGTGTACTTGAGCGATAGAGGCAGATGCCATAGGCACAGGGTTAAAAGTGGCAAAGGCATCGCCAACGGATTGTTTTAAACCTTGTTCAATCAGTTCTAAAGAGTGGTTCTCATCAAACGGAGGGCAGTCGTCTTGCAGCTTAGATAGTTCAAGTGAAATATCATGAGGCATAAGATCTTTACGGGTGGACAAAGCCTGACCAAACTTAATAAAAATAGGCCCCAACTCTTCTAAAGAGAGACGGATACGTTCTCCACGTGAAGCATTTGAGCGTTCACTCCAGTTCCAAGGGAAGAGCTTGTTTAAGAGAATAAGCCAAGCATACTTGGTGTCAGTCAAAATCATTTTATCAATTTGATAGTGCGTTAAAACACGATTGATTTTGATAATGCGTGAGAGTTTTTTAAATAGCTTCATAGGTTTTGAGAGTCTTTAGAATTGGTTGATGTTTTAGCTTGGCTTAATTTGACTTAATTGGTTGCTTAAAGCTTGAATGCGTTCGGCAATTTTTTCAACTTCGGCATGAGTTTGTTGCACATCTTTTGCAAAGTGTTCAACTTGATTGCGAGTGGGTAAGGCGTTGATTTCAAATTGCAGATATTCACGTAAGGTGTCGCCTGCATATTGCTTGGTGTTTTGTTTACGCTCTAACAAGCTACGGAAGCCGTGGCCAATTTTGAATGCCACTAAATCACCTGTGTAGTGTGAAAGATGTTCTTCCCAATCAATTTCAAGGCTTTCCATTGCCTTAATAAAAGCTTGACCTGTGACTTCATCGCCACGAATATACTTGGCTTCAAAGTAGCCTTCTTGGGCTAGAACTCTAAATTGACGTAATCCTGTTTTTAAAGTGACATCCGCCTCACCATTTAAAACGGTTTGAGTGGTAATGCGGTTTTGGTTAACTAAACAAAAAAGAGGGAACTTAACCGGCGCTATCCACAGCTCAATAACTTTACCCTCAAGCGCAGAAAGTGCCTGACCATGCATTTCATCCAAATGAACAGCCGCCGCAAACGCCATTTCAAAAGACTTAGAAAAAGCAATTTCCACCAGGCCTGGTTGTTTATTCATAATATCATTCCAATTCTATAAATCGTTTAACAACAATAAAAAATGGTTTTAGACAATTTAGAAGGTCTTAAAGGATGTTAGGTCGAGGAAGGGTGGGGGAGTGTACAAGTGTACACGACCAAATCCTGACAAAGAGATAACGTTCTTTAAGGCCTTATAAATGACTAAAACTTCCAGCCACGGTGAAGCGCTACTATCCCCTCAGACATATTAATGTACTCTGCCTTATCAAACCCTGCATCCAACATCATTTGCTTTAAGGTTTCTTGATCAGGGTGCATACGAATGGATTCGGCTAGGTATTGATAGCTGGCTTCATCATCCGCAATCAGTTTGCCCATTTTGGGCAAAATATTGAACGAGTAAAAGTCATAGAATTTGGCTAACATAGGTTGTGTGACTTTAGAAAACTCCAAAACCATTAACTGTCCACCCGGTTTTAATACGCGGTAGAGTTCTTCTAGCGCCTTGTCTTTATTGGTAACGTTACGCAACCCAAATGCAATGGTGGCAACATCAAAGGTATTGTCAGGAAAGCCTAGTGCTTCGGCATTAGTAATGGTGTAATCCACATTACCCACAATACCTTCGTTAATTAAGCGATCACGCCCAACACGCACCATGCTTTCATTAATGTCGGCCAATACAACCTTGCCATCTTTACCCACACGTTTGGCAAAGGCTTTGGTTAAGTCGCCTGTACCGCCGGCTAAATCTAAAACTGTATTGCCAGGGCGCACACCGCTTAATTCAATGGTTTTGCGTTTCCAAATACGATGAATACCCATAGACATCACATCGTTCATAATGTCATAGTTGCCGGCTACTGAGTCAAATACGCCTTTGACCTTTTTGACTTTTTCTTCTAACGGAACTTCCGTAAATCCAAAATCGATGGTGTTTTTATTTTGACTCATAACAGAACCTTTTAATCTCAATTTGTTTGGTTTTTAATACTTTTTTTTAACTTATCTAATTCAGAGTGTTGGTGCCCTGCACGCATTACACGACGCAAATAATCAACCCAATAGTCTGGTTGATTTTTACCTAAATCATACAAGCGTTCCCAAGTGTACAGGCCTGTGTCGTGTCCATCATCAAAATGCAGTTTAATGGCGTAGTTCCCAACAGGCGTAATATCTTTAATGTTTACATCCTGTTTATCTAACTGCAACACCTCCTGGCCTGGCGCATGGCCTGTCACTTCTGCAGATTGAGAGTGGACACGCAAAAACTCACAACTAAACGTAAAGGTTTCACCAGAATCAAAAGAGACATCCAATGTTTTTGATTTTTGATGAAGTTTAATATCCGTTGGGTGGGGCATCTTTGGTTACCAATTATAGAATATATTGCGATAAGTCTTGGTCAACCGCAAGTTCACCTAAGCGTTCATCCACCATAGCGGCATTTACAATCACCTGTGCACCAGGCATGGTAGGCGCTTCAAACGAGACATCTTCCAATAAACGTTCAAGCACGGTATGTAAACGACGAGCCCCAATGTTTTCAGTACTTTCATTTACCTGAAAAGCAATTTCCGCTAGTCGCTGAATGCCGTCTTTGGTAAAGCTTAAATCTACGCCTTCTGTTTTTAAAAGGGCGGTAGCTTGCGTGGTTAATGCCGCTTTTGGTTCGGTTAAGATGCGTACAAAATCTTCAACACGCAAAGACTGTAATTCAACACGAATAGGTAAACGACCTTGCAGTTCTGGAATTAAATCTGCAGGTTTGGCTAGATGAAAAGCTCCAGAGGCAATAAAAAGAATATGGTCGGTTTTTATCATGCCGAACTTGGTTGAAATGGTGCTACCTTCAATTAATGGCAGTAAATCACGTTGCACACCTTCACGTGATACATCACCACCCCCAGCATCTTGGCGTTTCGCCACCTTATCAATTTCATCAATAAACACAATGCCGTTTTGTTCAACATTCTCAATAGCTTGTGCTTTGATTTCCTCTTCGTTGACCAAACGTGCCGCTTCTTCATCGGTTAAAGCTTTTAAGGCTTTTTTAATGGTTAACTTACGTTTTTCTTTTTTGTTACTGCCAAGGCCTTCAAACATACCTTGCAGCTGTTGTGTCATCTCTTCCATGCCTGGCGCACCTAAAATTTCAACGTGCGCAGGGGTAGCGGTAAGGTCTACCTCAATTTCTTTGTCGTCTAAATCGCCTTCACGTAAACGCTTACGGAACTTTTGGCGAGTCTCCGACATATTGTCATAACTTACTTCTTCTCGACCACGAGCGGGCGGCAGTAAAATATCTAACACACGCTCTTCAGCCCTGTCTTCGGCTTTGCGTTGTACATCTTTCATGGCGTTTTCGCGCGTCATTTTTACCGCGCTTTCAGCCAAGTCACGGATAATAGAATCCACATCGCGGCCAACGTAACCCACTTCGGTAAATTTAGTGGCTTCAATCTTTAAAAAAGGCGCATTAGCTAACTTTGCCAAACGGCGGGCAATTTCAGTTTTACCCACACCAGTAGGGCCAATCATTAAAATGTTTTTTGGCGTGACTTCCGAACGTAAATCATTCGACAGTTGACTACGACGCCAGCGATTACGCAAAGCAATCGCCACGGCACGCTTGGCTTCCGCCTGGCCAACAATATGAGAATCTAAACTGTGAACAATTTCTTTTGGTGTCATCATCGAAAAAAAGGTCCTTTAACGCATGAATAAAATTACGAGTGAAAAATATTATTATAAAGGAAAAGCGTTTGGTTTGTTTGTAGATGGTTGGGAGATTGATGTTGCGGCCAGTAACAAATGTAAAGGAGATGTTAGTTGGCGTTAATGACTTCAAGCCTGGCTATACTTAGTGTGTTCATTTAAAAAATGACTTGTTGTTAACTCTCACTTGTCAGTAAATTAGCAAACAGTAAAAAATTACTTGAAAACGCGCATTGTTAAATTCTGTAAGTTACTTGTTTGTAAAATTACAATGATGGTTAAGCATTCAATATTTAAAATTTAATTCACATAGTTCTAATATACAAAATACACAAGTATCATTGATGAATATCTATAGGTAACCAATAAAACTTTAATAAAGCTATTGTTTACAGCCTCTATAATTACTAATGTGTATTTCAGTACAATACTTTGAGTAAAAAATGAAAGTCGGGAGAAAAAATTATGACAAGTGCATGGATAGGGTCATTGTTAATCTTAGCAATTCCCATCATGTTTTTAGTAAGCTCATGGTTTCATGAAAGGCGAGCTAACTGGAATTTAACTATGGGGGTCGCAATTGCAGCGCTCATTATTAGTGTTTTCTCAGGCATTTTTGCCATTACTGGCGTGGTTGAGTTTGGACATGGGTTCAGCTGGGTGACTCACTCTCCAGTGAGCTTAGTGATGCTAAGTTTAATCAGCTTTATTGCTTACATTAATGTACGATATTCGCGCTCTTATATGGCCGGTAATAAAGAAGAAGAGCGTCGATATATACGTTGGCTATCAATCACGTTAGGCTTTGTGACACTAGTAGTGGTTTCTAACCATATGGTCATGATGTTGATTGCATGGGCAGGTATTAGCTGGGCTTTACATAAACTACTTATTTTTTATCCTGGCCGTCAAAGAGCAGCCTTAGCAGCGCATAAAAAATACATTTTTGCCCGTATCGCTGAGGTTTTTTTACTTGGCGGTATATTAATTCTGTATTACCAACATGATACATGGTTAATTTCAGATATATACAATACACTTTCCGTCAGTGAAACGCTGAGCTATGCTGATACCATTGCCGCTATATTTCTTGCCGTTGCTGCCTTAATTAAGTGTGCTCAACTCCCTTTACATGGCTGGTTAATTCAAGTGGTTGAAGCCCCTACGCCAGTATCGGCTTTATTACATGCTGGTATTATCAACCTAGGTGGTTTCTTAATGATTATCTTTGCACCTTTGATTGTGCTTTCTAGTGCCGCACAATGGCTTCTTTTAATTGTTGGAGGGTTAACAACGGTATTGGCCGCCTTAGTTATGATGACACGCGCCACTATTAAAGTTCGCCTGGCTTGGTCAACTATGTCACAAATGGGGTTAATGCTTGTTGAGTGTGCGCTTGGATTGTTTGAACTTGCATTACTTCACTTAATTGCACATTCATGCTACAAAGCTTATGCGTTCTTAAACTCTGGAACAGAGGTTGAGTCCACTATGAAACGCCGCTTAGCGAAAGCGGTACCGCCAACGCGTAAAGACTGGTGGCAAGCTGGTATTTTAGCGAGTGCATTGATAGTGGCGCTGATACTTGCGTTATCACTGCCAGCACCGTATAGCCCTTGGGTGCTTTTAGCGATTGCTTTAACGCTATTAATTGCAGAACGTCGCGGACGTTTAAGTCAAGCATCTTTGGGTTCAATGGTTGGTCTAGCGGTTATTTTGATTGCCGCCTATACACTGCAAAAAAATGGAATTCATTTTATTGTTGAACCTAAAGCAACTAGCGTTGGCCTGGCTGGTGATTTATGGATGGCTTTTCTGTTTATTGCATTTTTTGCAGGATATATTTTATTACGCTACCACCGTGACCACCCAATGGTTGCTCGAACTTGGCGTGCTTTCTATGCTGGTTTCTATTTAGACGAATATATTACTCGCCTCAACCTAAGAATTTATCCAACGCGTTTACCAGTGCGTTTCAAACCGAAACACTTGAAAATTCCAAAAGAGGAGTTGTTTAAATGACGACATCTAATAAACCTAAGGTCAATAACCTTGGACAGCCTCTTACAGCAAGTTTAAAAACTTCGCAACAAGAACAAATAAGTCGAGCAATTAGTCGTATTGCGCCCACTTGGCCACTTGACGAATTTATTGCCGTCAATCCTTGGTGGGAGTTACGTCACAAGCCGTTTTCAAAAGTCTCCGCTAAGCTTGAAGCTTTGAGTCAAGCGCATTGTTTAATGCCAAAAAGCTACTTTCAGGATGTTTGGTTAGAAACAATTCAGCCTCACCATTTAAAGCTGGCTGCGAAAGAACTTGGTCATGAAGAATTGAGCGTTCAGAAACTAGAAAGATACTTGCTGGAAGATGATGACTATACTCACTGGCATAATGTTAGTGACTTTGTAGATAGTGGCCGAGATCGTAAATACAAAATGGCATGGCGTGATGAAATTACACAACAAATGTCACAATTTTGCGCTGACTACTTTCGTGACCGCCCACAAAATGTCTGTTACAACGAACATTACCAAGGTATCTACCGTGCATGGTTAGAAGATACACGCCATGATTTAGGTATTGAAATTTTAATGGCGGAAGACGGTTTAACACAGCAATTTTTAGAATTACCTGAAAATGCCAATGACTTGCTTGGTGAAGCTATTGCAGAAATGGGTATACAAGAAGACAGCTTAGCAGATTACACTCACGCACTATTATTAGATGAAAATGGCTGGGCTTCTTGGATTGCATACTTAAGATGGCAAGATACTCTTAACGGTTTTGAAAACCATCTTATGCAAGATTTTCTTGCCATGCGTGTGGCCTGGGAACTAGTTTTATGGCGCCATCAGCGCGCAACAGATAAAGAAGTATTTAATGAGCTAAAACTGCGTTGGCGTTCACAGATGGCAATGCTAGATAAACTATTAGAAGCGCATCGCGTTACACAAGAGAAAGCGTGGGTTTGGCAGCGCGCTGCAGAGATTGCTTATCAATCTCACTTACATGAGAGCTTAAATTTTGCTGGCAAAATTTTACATCAAGGTGATGATTTTGTGGACGGTGAAATCCCAAGAGCCCAAAATCCACAAACGGAAACCCCATTAGTTCAAGCGGCATTTTGTATTGATGTGCGTTCCGAGGTTTACCGCCGTGCATTGGAAGCACAAAATGATCGTATTCAAACATTAGGGTTTGCCGGTTTCTTTGGTTTACCGATTGAATATCAACCGGTTGGTTCAGAGATTTCTCGCCCTCAACTTCCAGGTTTACTGCGCTCTGCTATTAAAGTGACACCGCTTACTGGTAAAGAGAAGCTAACTCAAATTAAAGAAAAACTTAACAAAAAGGCGCGTTGGTCAGAGTGGGGTTATGCGCCACCCGCTACCTTTAGTATGGTAGAAGCTACTGGGGTTTTGTATGCCTTTAAACTACTTAAAAATAGTTTATTTCCAGACAGACAGCACCATCCTATTAACGATTTGCCATTAGAGGCCGAATTTGAATTAACAGAAAATGAAGAGCCTTTAAGCTTAGAGCGAAAGATAGAACTTGCTGCCACAATTTTGCATGCAATGGGGCTAGATAAAGACTTGGCACCGCAAGTTTTACTTGTGGGCCACGGCAGTAATTCATGCAACAACCCTCATGCCGCTGGTTTAGATTGTGGTGCTTGCGGTGGGCAAACTGGTGAAGTGAATGTTCGAGTACTGGCGTATTTATTAAATCAAACAGAGGTTAGAAAGGGGCTAGCCGAACAAGGAATTACAATACCTGATAATACAAAATTTATAGCCGCCATGCACAACACCACAACCGATGATGTACAGCTATATGGCGGTAATGTTGATGCACAACTAAGCAGCTGGTTCGAACAAGCCTCAAGCCTTGCACGACAAGAACGTGCCACGCGTTTAGGCTTAACTCATCTTAATGGACAAGCTTTACATACCGCTATTCGTAATCGCAGTAAAGACTGGTCTCAGGTTCGTCCAGAATGGTCATTGGCAAATAATGCAGCCTTTATTGTTGCACCACGCTGGAGAACGCGTGGTGTAGATTTTGACGGACGAGCATTTTTGCATGACTATGACCACTTTGAAGATGGAGATCGTAGCTTACTGACTTTAATTATGACGGCGCCAATGGTAGTCGCAAACTGGATTAACCTGCAATATTACGCTTCCGCGTGTGATAACCATGTCTATGGTAGCGGTAATAAAGTGTTACATAATGTAGTAGAAGGTGCTGTGGGTGTGTTTGAGGGTAATGGTGGTGACTTGCGTATTGGTCTGCCCATGCAATCGCTTCACAATGGTGAAAAGTGGATGCATGAACCTCTACGGTTGAGTGTTTATATTGATGCACCACGAGAAGCGATTGAGGGGATTATTGATGAACACCAAGTGGTAGCTGATTTAATTAATAATGATTGGTTATTCTTATACCGCTGGGGAAGAAAAGGTACGATTGAACGTTACTACCAAGGCAATTGGAGAAGTGCCTATTCTTCTATGAAAGATAAGGCTTAATATCCCAAAATTAATTTAATCAGAGGGGTTTATAGATATTAATCTAGGTTTCTTATTTTCGGCTTTGTCGTAAGAGTAACCTAGATCAATTATTATTTGAGCAAGTTCAAGGTTAAACTCTGCTAAACATGATTTTCTTATTTTTTAATTTGAATCTTTTATCAACCAATGTCTTTTACTAAACCACCACATGCCAACCAAAAATGATGGTGTACCACTGATAACAAGTAAAAAATACCATTTAGCCGCCATGGCTCATGTAATGCGTTAATAAATGGTATTTAAGCTAAGATTCATAGATTAATTAAAATAGGAGTGAAACTTCTTATTCTAATTAGGCGTCCAATGTCATTTAAGATTGGGTTGCAAAAGCAATGGCCATAGGTGTGTTTAGAGTGTTTAAAATGACAAAAAATAATTAGGTAGGTTTCTTTTCAAGAGAGTATTGGTTTTTTGAAAACATCTTTATTAACTGTATTTTATAAAACACCGGTGCAGCTTTGCTGCCACCGAGTGCTTT
>JAUUDE010000026.1 GCA_030826915.1 Thiomicrospira sp. | reverse complement strand
TAGCAACATACTGGTTGGAGCAATTATTATGCCTGATTTCGAAAGCGTAGGTTCTGCGCTTCTAATAACTGTTGGAATGCTTGCAGTAAGTGTTACTGTTGTGGGCCTTGCAATGTGGTTTGTATATAAGTTTTTTAAAAATAAAGATGAAGAGTGAATACTCGCTTTTAGCAAGTATTTCTCTTTATTTTATTTCACCGTCAATATATTGCCAGTGTCCCAGCTGGTTACGTTTAAAAAAGCTTTTTTCATGTAAGCTGCCGCTCACGCCATCTTGTTTATAATGTGCAACAAAGGTTACCCAGCCTTCTTTATCCTTTTTACGCCCTTTCTTACGGCCATTAATCTCTAGTTTTAACCAGTTTAAACCGGGTGTAAATGCAATGCTAGCAGGCCTGGTCGCTTCACTCCAGCTTTCTAACAAATAGTCTTTTAGTTGTAACTGAAAGGCACTAAAACGTGAACGCATCAACTTCTCTGCGGTTTCTGGATAGACGTTTTTTAGATGAAAAGGTAAACAGCAATCTTGGTAGGCTTTACCTGAACAGCAAATACAGGGTTGGTGATTAATATCATTATTTAAAATAAACATAGAAAACCTTTCTTAATCTGATTGAGAGTAATATGGCTGCTAGGGTTAAACCTAAAACAATCCCTAACCAAAAACCAGCCACACCCATTGCAGGTACAATCCAATCGGTAAAGGTAAAAATGTAGCCCAGTCCAAGCCCTACTCCCCAATAACTGATTAAAGTTACCCACATGGTTACTTTTGTATCATGAAAACCTCTTAAAGCTCCTGCGGCATTAACTTGAATAGCATCAAATACTTGATAAATTGCAGCAAAGATGAGCAGCCCTGTTGCAATTGAAATTACTTCTACATCGGTGGTATAAAAACCAACAATAACAGCTCGAAAGTGATAGTAAACCGCACTTAAAATCGCACCAATTGAAACTGCCCAAATAAAACCGGTATAGAGAGTGGTAACCACTTTGGATTTATTTAATTCGCCAAATCCATAACCCACTCTAACAGTCAATGCCATAGCAAAACTAAGTGGAACCATAAAGGCTAAAGAGGTAAAGTTGATGGCTATTTGATGCGATGCTATAACGGTTGAACCAAGTGATGCGATGAATAGTGCAATAAAACTGAACAAACTTACTTCAAACAATAAAGCAAAAGAGTTAGGGAGACCTAATGAAAATATTGGCTTTATACCTTGTTGCCAATTAATACTAAAATTTAAAGGAATAAGATATTGGTTGATAAAGCCATTTTTAATAACATAAAGTAAGCCAATCACAAGCATCGACCACATTACAAGTGTACTCGCTACACCGCACCCTGCCGCACCCATAGCTTCGATTGGTCCATAACCGTAAATAAAAAGCGCGTTTAGAGGAATATTAAGCAGTAACGCTAAAAAGCTAATCCACATGGTAGGTAATGTTTTGCCCAGACCTTCCCAAAAGAATCGTAAAGCTTGATATAAGGCAATACCAGGCATGCCATAAGCAATATAATAGAGATAGTCTTCTGTAAGTTGGTACACTTTGGCTTCTATGGAGAGCATGTCTAAAAGCCAATTGAGGTTCATTAATATGGCTAAAGACAAAATTCCAAGAGGTAAAGAAAGCCATAAACCTTGATAGAAAAAAATGCGGATATTTTGTGCATTATTTTGCCCATTGGCTTTTGAAACCATGGGTGTGATGGCAAGCAAAATGCCTGTTGTAAAAATAAACACTGGCAGCATTATGTTTGTGCCTAATCCAATTGCTGCAAGGTCTTGCGTTCCTACTCGACCCGACATAATCGTATCAACCACACCTAAACCAGTTAAAGCAAGTTGGGCAAAAAGAATCGGTAGAGCAAGCTTGATAAGGAGTTTAGACTCCTTAAGAAAAGACGGTGAAAATAGTGTCATTAAATTAGATTCATGATTGATGACTATTTAGAATCGTGCTTCGAATCGGAATTTTGGTGATGTTTTGTTTCATCATTGAATTCAAGCTTGTTCCAATATTCATCGCCATGTTGTTTTTCCAATTCGGCAATGTCATCCTCTAGAGTATCGTCTAAACCTTCCTCTGAGTCTATATGCATAATGGCTTTTGGTAATAGTAATATAATCAACAGTTTTAACATCCAATATACCGTTGCGTATACGACGACCGCTAAAGCCAAAACAAGCGGCAAACCAAAAACCAAATCAACAATTAAAGCCTGCCCCTGAAAAAGTTTGTTGAAGAGTTCTTTTTCTATAAAAGTAAAGTACAGCCAAGCGATTACCGCAAATAGGCTGATTAATACGGCATAAAGATTAATAGAAGGATGTATTTTGGTATTTCTAAACAGGCAAAGCATAAAGTGATAAGTTCCAAGTTGAATTAAGAAGCGTCTAAGAATTGAGTTTCTGATTAAATAACCACTGTAAGGCCATATAAGTGGTAGCCACATTAAAATCCCCAGCCAACAACTTCTGTTTGGCAGATGAAAAGGACAATGTAACGATTCGAATATCCTCACCCTCTTCTGCAATGCCTGCGTAGCTGTCAACCGCACTACTATCAACTTGACCTGCAAATAAATGTAGAATTTCATCACATGCGCCAGGGCTGGGGTAAAACTGGCTTATATACTCTAAATCAAAAACATCTAGGCCTGTTTCTTCTTTTGTTTCTCGAATTGCGGCTTGAATAGGTGTTTCACCAATATCAATCATTCCGGCAACAGGTTCAAGTAACCAGGCCTGGTTAATATTGCCTGAAGTCATTGCATTTTGTATTGCACCAGCACGGCATTGCTCAACTAAAACGACTTGCCTTAGAGAGGTATCATAAAGTAAAACAACCACCGCTGGCCCTCGGCAAAATATTTCTCTTTTAAGGTTAGAAGTTATTCCACCACGGTATAAAGAATGAGAGAAATTGAGTAATTTAACCTTAAAAAAACCATTAAAAACAGTTTGTTCTGATTGAACGTTGAGTTGTTTATCTGTCATAGTCATTTATTGTATTTCAATCATTGGAACACGTTTGGTTACGCCGCATAAAAGCTCATACCCGATGGTACCAGAAAATTCTGCTACCTCGTCAACGGGCAGACTGTCTCCCCAAAGAATGGCTTTATCACCAATACTGGCAGGAGATTCAATATCGGTCAAATCAACCGTAATCATGTCCATTGAGACACGCCCTACCAATGGAAGTTTTTGTCCATTAATTAAAACGGGGGTGCCCGTTTTGGCATGACGCGGGTAACCATCTCCGTAACCAATAGCGATTACACCTATAAGACTCTTGCGCGTTGCTGTCCAAGTATTGCCATAACCAACAGATTCACCCACTTGAATGGTCTTGATTGCAATGATTTCAGATTCAAGTTGCATAACCGCTTTAAGGCTTTCTTCTCTATAATTAGGTTTTGTAAGACCGCCTGCTCCATAAAGACAAATACCTGGCCTGACCCATTCATAATGGCTGTCAGGATAAAGAACTAAACCCGCTGAATTGGCAAGACTTTTAGGGTATTGATAAGTTTGAGTAGCGGAATGAAATTTTTCCATTTGCGCTTGAGTAAACTTTTGACCTTGAGTAGATTCTTCGTCAGCTGAGGCAAAATGCGACATAACATGAATACTAAATTCATTGTCAGAACGTTCAAGTTTGGCAATAACAGAAGCCAGTTGTTGCACATCAAACCCTAAACGATGCATTCCTGTATCAATCTTGATCCAAACATTGGTTTGCATAGGAATAGCGTTATTCAATAACCAATCTAGTTGATACTCGGAATGAACCACAATATCTAAACGGTTCTGAATAATAACGGGAATTTCAGCAGCAGAAAACAGACCTTCTAAAAGAAGGATGCGGTGTAAAAAACCTTTTTGTCTCAGTAGCATAGCTTCATCTATTGAAGCAACACCAAAGGCATCCGCCCCACTTAATTGGTTGGCTACCCTTTCAATACCGTGACCATATCCATTGGCTTTAATCACGGCTAAAACCTTGCTATTAGGTGCTAATTTTTGTGCATACTGTAAATTAGACTTTAATGCAGGTAGGTTGATATAAGCTTTTGCGGGACGATAATACATCATAGTCATCAACTCTAGTAATGCTCATCGGGAATATCAAAAGCAGCGTGGTTTTCAAAACGAGTATATTGGCCAATAAAGGTCAATGGAACCGTGCCTAAAGAACCGTTACGGTGTTTACCTAAGATGATTTCCGCCACACCTTTATCTTCTGTTTCAGGGTTATAGACCTCATCTCGATAGATAAAGATAATCAAATCCGCATCTTGCTCAATGGCTCCAGATTCACGTAAATCCGACATAACAGGTCGTTTATTAGGACGTTGTTCAAGACTTCGGTTTAACTGTGATAAAGCAATAACAGGTATATCAAGCTCTTTTGCTAAGGCTTTTAATCCTCGAGATATTTCTGAAATTTCATTAACACGGTTTTCAGAATTGGCAGAACCGCGCATAAGCTGAAGGTAATCGACCACCACTAAACCTAAACCTGTTACCGCTTTTTCTACATCTTCAACACCCGCTTCAATGGCTTCTTTGCGTTGAAGTTCACGAACATCTTTATCAATACGTCTAGCTCTGGCACGCAGTTCAGTAATCATTAATGCTGGTGTATCGTCAATAAACACTTTGGCTTGCGATAAAACATTAATTGCTTTGTTCAGTTTAGGCCAGTCATCCTGTGCCAATTTACCTGTACGCATACGTCCAGCATCTATTCTTCCAATTGAACTGATCATACGCATTGCAAGAGACTCACCAGGCATCTCCATACTAAATACCGCAACAGGTGTATTGTTGAGAGTCGCTATATTTTCTGCCATATTCATTGAGAAGGTTGTTTTACCCATAGATGGACGGCCTGCAACAATGATTAAATCCCCTTTTTGAAGACCTGCAGTTAACTCATCAAACTTGGTTAAATGGGTTTCTTGGCCTGTAATCGTACCTTCAGAATTAAACAATTCATCAATTTTGTTAATTGCAGATTCGAGAAGCGTATCCATTGACTTATAAAGTCGCTCCTTACCTTCGCCATGTTCTGCAATTCCCATGATTTTGGCTTCTGCAATATCTAACACATCACGAATATCTTTGCCTTGAGGAAAGTAAGCAGTTTCCGCAACCTCGTTACTTGCTTGAATCAGTTTTCTGAGAATGGATTTATCGCGAACTAGCTGGGCATAATAAAGAATATTGGCGGAACCAGGCGTGTTTTTTACCAGTTCAGCTAAATAGGACTTATCACCAGCAGTATCAAGTTGACCGACATTTGCTAAATAAGCCACAACAGAAATTAAATCAAAGGGTTTGTTATTTCGACTTAACTCAAATATGGCATCAAAAATAACTTCATGTTGTTTTGTGTAAAAATCACCGGAATTAATTACAGCGGAAACATCATCTAACACATCATTAGAAAGCATTAATCCACCAAGTACCGATTGTTCCGCTTCTAAGGAGTGTGGTGGAACTTTAAAAAGTTCGTCTGTAGCTGAGTTTTTAGCAACCATATTAAAAGAGTTCTACATTATTTTTGATAAATAGGCTGACTATTATAACGTGTGCAAATTGGCGGGAAAGTATAAAGATAGAATTTTGCAGAAATTGCTTGGCGAGTTTATTTTAGGTATAAAAAAAGCGAGGTTATTCTAATGAATAAACCTCGCTTTTTTGAGCAGACTAAAGATTATTCTTCAGTTGCTTTCACTTCTACAGTGATTGATGCAACAACATCTGTGTGTAGTTGAACATCAATTTCGTATGTACCAACATGGCGTAAAACACCTTCTGGCATACGAACATCACGGCGAGCAATTTCAAAACCTGAAACTTTTAGTGAATCAGCAATGTCTTGAGTTCCAACAGAACCGAATAACTTACCTTCATCACCAGCAACAGATTCAATAGTAACGACTTGACCGTTTAGGTTCTCGTAGATACCTTGTGCAACAGCTAACTCAGCTGCCGCTGCTTTTTCTAACTCAGCGCGAATTTCTTCAAATTGAGCAACGTTTTCTTTTGTTGCTGCTTTCGCTTTACCTTGAGGAATCAAAAAGTTACGAGCATAACCAGACTTAACTGAAACTTGATCACCTAAAGATCCTAGATTTTGTACTTTTTCAAGCAGAATAACATTCATAGCTTAAACCTCTATAGTTCTTCATTATCCCATCGGTTTCTGAAATCTATCCAAGAATCGACTAAACCAATGGTTGCTAAAATCAACATAGCTTGCGGAAATAAAAATAACAATATGTACAACCCTACTAACCAAGCAGAATGTAATTGCTTAATCGCCACGGTTTGATGTGCAATAGCTAAGCCTTGAAACATCAAACCAGCGATGATAATCCCTGATAGGTCATAAGTCACACCAGGTTCAGCACCGTTTACTAAACCGATCACTGCAAGTGCAATCGCCATATAAGCAGTTGAACGTGGCAGTGCCAATTCGTAAAAATCGGTTTTAAACTGACCTGGATGATACAGCTCACTCTGCCACCATCTTGCTACAACTAATATGGAAAACCATAAAATAATCATAAACACAGCCATTAGCATGGTAACCATTTGCGCTAAATTAGAAATTAATTCAGCATCAAATGGTACCTGTGAAGCTTCAAGCATTGGTGCAACATACAAGTTGAACTGCGCTACCCACCATTCTGTAGGGTTATCAATAACTAGGTGGAACCCAATTACCACTACCCCTACAAAAATCATCGCTAACTGGAGTGCCATGGCTAATGAATTTGTTTGTCTCAAAACAATCGCCATTACCCAAACTGGTAACATGTACTCAATAACAGAGATGATGGCTGGAAAATAACTTCCTGAAATCATCAATGTTAAAGCGACATGACTTACCACACCCCAAGCTAGGGTTTTAAAACCTTCAGTTACTGAAACACGTAAAGTAACCAAGGCAATAATTGCACCAACCAGAATTCCGAATGGTGCCAAAAAAACACTTAATGCTGAAAATAAAACGACTGCAATATTGGCCTGTAAAGGTCCTTTCATTGCAAAGTTGGCTATTCCAAGCATGCTTTTCCTGTTAAATCTTTATTTACCGTCAAACAAAAATTATTTGTGTTGATCAGTGTATGGCAATAAAGCAATATAACGCGCACGTTTAATTGCTGTTGCTAATTGACGCTGATACTTAGCGCTTGTTCCAGTAATACGACTTGGAACAATTTTACCTGTTTCAGTAATATATGCTTTCAAAGTATCTAAGTCTTTGTAATCAATTTGTTTAACGCCGTCTGCAGTAAAACGACAGAATTTTTTTCTACCAAATCCTCTAGACATCTCTTACCCCTTATTTTCACGAGTATCGCGATTATCACGACGCTTGTCAGAACGGTCATCTTTCTTAGCAAGCATTACTGAAGGCTCAGTAATCGCTGTTTTTTGCTTAGTAACCATGCTACGTAAAACAGCATCGTTATAGTAGAAAGCATTTTCAAGTTCATCTAATGCTTCTTGAGTACACTCAATGTTAAGCATAATGTAGTGAGCTTTATGTACCTTGTTAATAAGGTAAGCAAGTTGACGGCGACCCCAGTCTTCTAAACGGTGAATTGAACCACCAGACTGTTCGATAAGGGCACGGTAACGTTCTAGCATTGCAGGAACCTGTTCAGACTGATCAGGGTGCACTAGAAATACGACTTCATAATGACGCATTCATTTTCTCCTTATGGATGATTAACAGTCTCCTGTCATGAAAACATGCAGTGAGACAAGGATTTTCCAGACACAGAGCCTGAAAGGCGCGAATTATAAACGAGTTTATGAATTAATTCAAATAGATTTGATGATGAGCGCTATTTTTGCAATAAATTCATACAATTAAATGGCAAAGCGCAATAAACCAACAAATCAAATCTCAAAAATGATGGTTAGCGGAACATAACGGTATAAATGGAAAGGATATTTTAGGCTTCTAAACTAGAATTAATTTCATTTAGCACATCTAGTGGATTGACTGATTGAGTAATTGGACGACCAATAACCAAATAACTTGAGCCCGCTTCCATTGCTTCAACAGGTGTCATTATGCGTTTTTGGTCATTAACCGCACTGCCTGCTGGGCGAATACCTGGAGTGACTAAACAGAAGTCATCACCTATGTTTTTTCGTAGTACGGCAGCTTCTTGAGCAGAACAAACGACACCGTCTAAACCAGAGCTTTTAGCCAATGACGCAAGTCGTAAAACATTGTCTTCTGGCGTGCCTGTTAAGCCAATCTCTTCTAGGTCTTGCTGTTCCATACTGGTAAGAATGGTTACTGCAATGAGAAGAGGCTTTTTTTCAACATCAGTCATTTCCTTTAATGCGTTTTGTGCTGTCTGCATCATTTTTCGACCACCCAAAGCGTGTACATTGACCATCCAAACACCCATGCGAGCCGCAGCCTGAACTGCTTTAGCAACCGTATTAGGAATATCATGGTATTTAAGGTCTAAAAATACATCAAAGCCCTGTTCAACTAAGTTTTTAACAAATGTCGGCCCTGCAACAGCAAATAACTCTTTGCCAACTTTGAGACGACATGCTTTGGCGTCTAATGTTTTAACAAAGTTTAATGCAGATTCGGCATTAGCAAAATCTAAAGCAACTAGAACTTTTGGATCTAATTGTTGTGAAGGTGTTATTGGGTTCATAATTAACTCTTTTTTTCTAAAGATAACAATGCACTAGAATCTTTTTTTAAAGTTTCACTTGTTTTGACATTGGCTTTTTTCAATTGAATAATTTGGTCGGAAAGTTTTTGATTTTCTTTGGTTTTTTGTCTAACTGCCCAGCGTAAACGAATGACTTGCGTAAAGATAACGAGTGCACCAATTATTAAGCCCATAATGAATAAGCTAGCCATAATGACACTTAAAGGAAGCTGAAGAGAAAAAACAAAAAGATTTAATTCAACCGTTGTTGGATTTAGTACTCCTAAAGTCACACCTATTACAAGAAAAAATAGAATGAAGATCAGCGAAACAAATTTGAACATGGAAGAATTCTCTACAAAGAAACTATAGAGAGATTATAGAGGAATAAATAAAAAAAGGGGTGAGAAAACTCACCCCTTTTTACTGTTATATCAAGATGTCGGTATGCTCTTTCGATTCATCGACTCGCTCTCTTAAAGCCTTACCAGGCTTAAAGTGAGGAACTCGCTTATCGTCAAGTTTAACCGTTGCCCCAGTTTTTGGGTTACGGCCAACTCTTGCTTTTCTGTGATGGAGACTAAAGCTACCAAAGCCACGTATTTCTATACGTTCGCCTTGCGATAAGGTATCGATCATAGAATCAACAATTTGATTCACTGCAATCTCAACGTCCTTTTGGGCAAATTGAGTTTGTTTTCTTGCAATGAGTTCTATAAGTTCAGACTTGGTCATTTTGTATTGCTCTTATTTATCTCTCAAGTCAGAGAGTTTCAATAAATCCAATGCATCAGGCATTAGAGAGACCAAGGTGTAGCCTGTAAAAAACAGGCTACCCTTTTAGAAAGATAGAAAGGTAATTTAAATTACATTTTGTCTTTGAAAAGGTCACCTAGAGTAGTACCAGCAACAGTTTGCTGTTCTGAGTACCCTTTGATAGCTTCAGCTTCTTCAGCCGCTTCTTTCGCTTTAACAGAAAGAGATAAAGAACGGTTTTTACGATCAATATTAGTGATACGTGCAGAAACTTCTTCACCTACTTTAAGAACGCTTGAAGCATCACGAGTATCTTCTAATAGTTCAGAAGAACGAAGGTAACCTTCAACTTCTGGAGCAACATCAATTACCGCACCTTTTTCGTCAACAGACTTAACAGTACCAGTAACGATTGAACCTTTACCATTATCAGCAACGAACTGTCCGAATGGGTCTTGCTCTAACTGCTTAAGACCTAGTGAGATACGCTCACGATCAGGGTCGATTGAAAGGATAACTGTTTCTAGTTCATCACCTTTTTTGAAGTCACGGATAGCTTCTTCACCTGGCTGATTCCAAGAGATATCAGTTAAGTGAACAAGACCATCAATACCACCTTCTAGCCCGATAAAGATACCGAAGTCTGTGATAGACTTGATGCTACCAGCAATTTTGTCACCTTTAGCGTGAGTTGCTGAGAAGCCTTCCCAAGGATTAACAGTACACTGCTTAATCGATAGAGAGATACGACGACGCTCTTGATCAACATCAAGAATCTTAACGCGAACTTCTTGACCAAGGTGAACCACTTTAGATGGGTGAATGTTACGGTTAGTCCAATCAAGTTCAGAAGTGTGAACTAGACCTTCAATACCATCTTCGATTTCGATGAAAGCACCGTAATCAGTGATGTTAGCAACTTTACCTGCAACTTCTGCACCCATTGGGTAACGAGAAACCATATCTGCCCAAGGATCTTCTTCAAGCTGTTTAAGACCAAGAGATACTCGGTTACGTTCTTTGTCAAACTTAAGAACTTTAACATCAATTTCATCACCAACTTGAACGATTTCAGACGGGTGATTAACACGACGCCATGCCATATCAGTAATGTGTAATAGACCGTCAACACCACCAAGATCGATGAATGCACCGTAATCAGTAAGGTTCTTAACGATACCTTTAAGTGACGCGCCTTCTTCCATGTTCGCAAGAATCGCTTCACGTTCAGCTGAGCTTTCTTGTTCGATAACTGCACGACGAGAAACAACAACGTTGTTACGCTTACGATCAAGTTTAACAAGTTTCAACTCAACTTCTTTACCTTCTAGGAAACCGAAGTCACGAATTGGACGAATATCTACAAGTGAACCAGGTAAGAAACCACGAACGCCTTCAACATCAACTGTAAGTCCACCTTTAACTTTACCAGTAACAAGACCAGTAACAACTTCACCTTCTTCCATAGCGGTTTCAAGGCGATCCCAAGTCTTAGCACGTTTTGCTTTTTCACGTGATAAACGAGTTTCACCAAGACCGTCTTCTAGAGATTCTAGGTAAACTTCAACTTCATCACCAACAGCAACTTCAAGTTCACCGTTTGCGTCTAAGAATTGAGACTTAGGGATTGATGACTCAGACTTCATGCCTGCGTCTACAAGTACAGTTTCTTTATCGATACCAACAACGGTACCAATGATTAGAGAGCCTGTGTTAAATTTTTCTTTAAATGATTCTTCAAATAATTCAGCGAAAGATAATTCACTCATGGATAGTATTACCAATATTTCATACCGCTTACTTACCGCAAATGGGGTATAAGTAAATAATCGGGTCAGTTAATAATTGTTGGCTTCCCAGTAACCAACATAAAATACAAATCCCCGGACTTAAAAAAGACCAGGGATTTAGAAAATCTTTTAAAATCAAATGGTTAATTCGATTTATATAACAATTAAGGTTTTTATGATTATTTCATTAAACCTTTTTTCCACAACAAAGACTCTGCTTGGCGACATACTTGCTGGATATCTAAATCCGAAGTATCAATCACAACAGCATCGTCGGCAGGTTTGAGTGGCGCTGTCTTACGACCAGTGTCCCTTTCATCCCTTTCTTTAATGTCTTGTGTTATTTTTGCAATGTTAGCATCAATTCCTTGGTTTTTCAACTGTTTAACACGTCTTTCTGCACGAACTTCAGCTGAAGCGGTTAAATAGAGTTTTACAGGAGAGTCTGGAAACACCACCGTACCCATATCTCGACCATCAGCAATCAGGCCTGGTAACTCTGCAAAATCCTTTTGACGCTGTAACAATGCCGCACGTACTTCTGGAATTACCGCTACCGTTGAAGCAACTGCGGCAACTTCTTCGGTACGCACTTTAGAGGTTACATCTACGCCATCATATAAAATGCTGGTAGCTTTAAATTCAACAGGCAATGTTCCAGATAAAGCTACCAGGCCTGGTATATCATCTAAAGCCAATTGGTTTTTTACAGCACCAAAAGCCAATGCACGATAAATCGCACCACTATCTAATAGGTGAAACCCTGTTTTGCAGGTTAAATACTGAGCTAAAGTACCTTTACCTACCCCACTAGGCCCATCAATCGTTACCACTGGAACATTTGTCATATTGGTTTCCTATATAACTTCTACTTGCATACCTACTTGATTGATTAAATCAACAAAGATAGGAAATGAGGTGTTTACGTTGGCGCAATCATCAATCACGATTTCAGAAACAGCATTCAGACCTGCAATCGTCATAGCCATAGAGATACGGTGATCATGATGGCTTTGAATCTCTGCATTTTGCGGCTTTTGTACACCACCATTAATAACCATTCCGTCGGGTGTTGGCTGAGCATCGACCCCTATTGCAATAAGAGCATCCGCCATAACTTGAATACGATCAGACTCTTTAACTCGTAACTCTTCTGCACCAGTTAATACCGTTTGCCCCTCTGCGCTCGCTGCGACTACAAATAACACAGGGAACTCATCAATCGCTAAGGCAACCAAGTTTTCAGGAATATGTATACCTTTTAAAGGTGCATAACGAATATGAACATCAGCAACAGGCTCACCACCAACTTCATGGAAATTTTCTAATTCAATATTGGCGCCCATTAGTTTTAAGATATCGATAATGCCTACACGAGTAGGATTCATTCCCACGTGCTCAATCACTAAATCTGAACCTTTAGAAACCGCTGCGGCAGCCATAAAGAAAGCCGCTGAAGAGATGTCTGAAGGCACATCAATATGGCGACCTGTTAATTTTCCGCCACCTTGTAAACACGCTTTCATTCTTTGTTTGTCTAATTTTTCAGACTTAACTTCATAACCAAAACCATTCAACATACGTTCAGTATGGTCACGAGTTGGCGCTGGTTCGGTCGCGCAGACTTGACCATCAGCATAAAGTCCCGCCAATAAAACACAAGATTTAACCTGAGCACTCGCCATCGGTAAAATATAGTCAATAGACTTTAAGGTATTGCCCTCTCCAAAAATTTTCATTGGTAAGGTGCCACCTTCAGCGGTTTCAATTTTTGCACCCATTTCAGCTAAAGGGTCTGTAACACGTTTCATTGGACGTTTTGATAAAGAGGCGTCACCAATCAACTCGCAATCAAAATTCTGACCCGCCAAAATACCGGCTAATAAACGCGTTGACGTACCAGAGTTACCCATGTCCATCGGCTTTTCTGGTTTTTTTAAACCTCGTAAACCCACGCCTTTAATAGTCACATTGCCATCATTTGGTCCTTCAATCTGCACGCCCATATCTTTGAAAGCCTGCAAAGTCGCTAATGCATCCGCACCTTCTAAAAAGCCAGTAACCGTTGTGGTTCCTTCAGCAATGGCACCAAGCATAATGCTTCTGTGAGAAATTGATTTATCACCCGGCACACGAATGCGACCTTTAATGGTTCCACCAGGTTGAACTTTAAATTTTACATTTGACATATTTGACGATTCTTTAACTGTTTTTATATTCTAATTGGTTGGTTTCTATAAATAATAGATTAATTCACGATGTGTTTATCACGAGCTTTTTTGGCTTCATTGAATAAGTGGTATAAGGTTTCACTCTCTTTTGATTCAACCAGGCCTGTTAGATTTTCAATAGCGGCTGAGTAGTTCTTAAGCCATTTAACAATCGCATCTGAATTATACATGGCAATATCACGCCACATAATCGCATCACTAGAAGCGATACGGGTAAAGTCCCTAAAGCCACCTGCGGTATATTGAAAAACATCTCCAAGTTCTTCGTGCTCGTTCAACATATCCACCAAGGTAAATGCTAATAAATGAGGTAAATGACTGGTTGCAGCAAAAATCTCATCATGTCGCTGTGGATTCATAATTTCAACATTGGCCCCCAAAAGTGACCAGAGTTGTTTAACCGTGTTTAATGCCGATTTAGAAGTTGTGGCTGTTGGTGTAAGAATGACACGGTGGTCAATATATAAATCCGCATCTGCAGCAGTCACACCACTCTTCTCTTTTCCTGCTATTGGATGGCCTGGAACAAAGTTTTTTGGTAGCTCTCCAAACACCTCTTGAGCAGAAAGAATAACGCTGCTTTTGGCGCTTCCACCATCTGTAATAATAGTGCTTTCCGACAAATAGGGTTTCATGTCATTTAATACAGACTTCATGACACCTAACGGAACGGCTAAAAAAACTAAATCACTCCCTTTTACCGCTTCAGCAATATCGGTACTATAGGAGTCAATCACATCAAGTTTAATCGCAGTCTGTAGATTAGATTCATTTTTACCAAAACCGACAACTTCTTCAGCTAAACCAAGTTTTTTAATGGCTTTTGCAAAAGAACCGCCAATCAAACCAACGCCAACAATGGTAATTTTATTTAATTTTTTCAATTCTAATCCTAGTTTGCTTGAAGTACTTTTTTGAGTGCATCGATAAAATATTGATTTTCAACCTGTGTGCCGATTGATACGCGTAAATAGTTTGCCATACCGTAGTTGGCAACCGGTCTAACTATCACACCCTCTTCAAGAAGTTTTTGATTGTAGTGTTGTGCTTTGTCACCACAATCAATACATACAAAATTACCTATTGAACGAATATATTCCAGCCCTAAAGTCTCGATAGCATCGGTAATTTGTCGCATACCTTGTTGATTTAACAGCACAGCCTCGTTAACAAAAGCTTGATCTTGTAGTGCTACCTGAGCTGCAACTTGAGCATAATGATTAACATTAAAAGGTTCGCGCATCTGGTTAATATATTGAATAACTTCTTCGTTACCAACTAAAAAACCTATTCTTAAAGAGGCTAAACCATAGGCTTTTGAAAATGTTCGTGAAACTAATAAGTTGTTATGCCCTTCAATATAATCAACACCATCAAAATAACGCTTTTCATCTAAGAATGACTTGGCGTATTCTAAATAAGCCTCATCCAAGACAACAATGATATGCTTAGGCACAGCATTAATAAACTCTTGCCACTGGGTTTGAGTAAAAAAGGTGCCTGTTGGATTATTTGGATTGGCAATAAAAATGATTTTTGTTTTATCCGTAATTGCCGCCAACATGGCAGACAAGTCATGCCCCCAGTCTTTAGCTGGCACTTCAACACCAGTTGCTCCAACCACCTGAGTTGATATTGGATAGACTGCAAAGGCATATTGAGAGTAGATTATCTCATCACCAGGCCCGGCAAATACACGTGCTACTAGCTCTAATACTTCATTAGAACCATTACCAATAGCCAACTGCGTGTCATTCACGGCTAAAAACTTGGTTAATTCTTGTTTTAAGGCGTAAGCACTACCATCAGGGTATCTTGCAATGTCAGACAGTTCATTCTTGATTGCATCAATTACCTTAGGGCTTGCCCCAAGCGGGTTTTCGTTAGAAGCGAGTTTAGTAATGGTTTCTAATCCAAGCTCTCTTTGTAATTCACTTACAGGTTTGCCAGGAATATACGGGTGAATTCCTAGTACCTGGGATTGAACTTGATCACAAAATAGAGAGGAGTTGGATTTCATAAAATTAACTTTCTATAAACGGAGTCTAAAACGACTTATAAAGGAGAAACTGGAAAAGAACCTAGTAACTTATAAAAGGCGGCCTTAGATTCAACTTCTGCTAAAGCCTCTTTTAAGTTTTCATCATCCTTATGTCCTAAAACATCAATAAAGAATAAGTAGTCCCATGTTTTGTCAGTAGATGGCCTAGAGACAATACGAGTCATATTGATATTACGCTTGCTGAAGCAAGCTAAAATATCCAGTAAAGCCCCAGCCTTATTGTGGATTGATAAAATTAACGCTGTTTTATCTTCTCCGCTTGGTTGAGTATCCTCTTTACCAATTACCCAAAACTTGGTGCTATTGTCTTTAAAGTCTTCAATGTGCGAATCAAGAATAATCAGCTGATAAAGCTGAGCGGCCTGTTCAGAAGCAATCGCCGCAAGCGTTTCATCTTCTTGAGCCATTTTGGCAGCTAATGCATTTGAATCTACGGCTTCAATTTCAGCCCAAGGCACATTATTTTTTAGCCAAGTTTCACACTGCCCTAGAGCCTGTTGATGTGCGACAACCTTTTTAATTTTTTCATGTGAAATCGATTTAGACATCAAACAGTGATGAATAGGCAGTTCAACTTCACCAGAAATTTTTAAAGAAGTTTGAATCAATTCATTTTGTGAAGATTTCACCACGCCTTCAGAAGAGTTTTCTACTGGAACAATACCGTAGTTTGCTTCGTCCTTTTCAACCGCAGAAAAGACGTTTTCAATAGTCGAAACTGGAACAGCATGGGCTGACGAACCAAATTGTTTAATCACGCTTGAGTGAGAATAACTACCTTCTGGCCCAAGGTATGCTACGGATACTGGCTGTTCTAAAGCCAGGCAGGCTGACATAATTTCTCTAAAAAGTTTTGCCATTTCTACGTCAGGCAATAAGCTGTTATTACGTTCTTTTACCGCTCTTAATACTTGTGCTTCACGCTCTGGACGATAGAAAACAGCATTGACATTGCCACCTTGGGTTTTAATGTCAGCCACTTTTTGTGCGCATTCAGCTCTTTTACCAATAAGCTCTTGAATTTGCTTATCAAGAGTATCAATTTGATTACGAATTTCAGTCAGTTGAGCCTGTTCAGTTGTCATTAATTAACCTATCTCTGTGTTAAAACATATTGGTGTTTAAGCGTTGTCTAAAGCAAACTGTTTCATAAACACAATCAAAGCATCTATACCCTCTTCTGGCATCGCATTATAAATACTTGCTCGCATACCACCAAAAGCCTTATGTCCTTTTAAACTCAATAAGCCAGCTGCCTTAGACTGTTCTAAAAACTCTGCGTCTAAATCACTGTTTTTTAAGTTAAATGTCACGTTCATCCAAGAGCGTTCACTGACTTTAATGCTATTACTGTAAAAGTCTGATTCATCAATGTATTGGTATAGTTTGCTGGCTTTTTTCTGATTAACGGTTGCGATGTGTTTTACGCCACCTGTTGTTTTAATCCAATCAAATACCAGGCCTGCTAGGTACCAAGCATACGTTGCTGGAGTGTTAAACATAGATTCATTATTTGCGTAAATTTCCCAATTTAATAAAGTTGGTGTATTACTTCTTGCGTGCCCCAACATATCTTCGCGAACAATCACAATAGCCAGGCCTGCCGGGCCAATGTTCTTTTGAGCCCCAGCATAAATCATGGCATATTTATTGACATCAATTTCACGACTCATGATATTTGAAGACATATCAGCGATTACAGGTTTACCTTGAGAAAAAATGGCTTCTAAATGTTCATCTTGTAATTCAAGCCCTGTAATGGTCTCGTTTGAACAGATATGAATATATTTCGCATCATCTGAAAACTGCCATTCTGAAATATCTGGTACTTCAGTCGGATTGGCTTCTTGACCGCCAGCAATCACATTAACATTGGTGTAACGTGATGCTTCTTTGATGGCTTTTGTTGACCAAACACCAGTATTCAAATAATCAACCGTATCACCCTGTTCAGCTAAATTCATTGGAATACCAGCAAACTGTAAAGAAGCCCCACCATGAATAAATAGCACTTTATAGTTATCTGGAATTGCCATAACTTCTCGTAAATCGGCTTCCATTTGATGTGCTACCGACATATATTCTTTACTACGGTGGCTCATCTCCATGACTGACATGCCAGTGTTATTCCAATCTAAAAATTCAGATTCTGCTTTTCGCATAACCGCTTCTGGCAACATAGCTGGCCCGGCACTAAAGTTAAATGCTCTTGACATTTTATATCCTTAAATATCAAATGGATATCAGCCCTACTTCAACTAATATCCTTTTAGAATTGAAGCTAAAATTTCTGTAGAAAAATCACGGCTTCAATGTTTTTTTATTTTATTCTTCGCCTGATTCAGCAGTAGAAGTTGTTTCTGTAGAAGTCGTTTCGGAAGACGTACTTTCAGTAGTTTCCTCTACCTCAATTTCGTCATCTTCTTCAATATCAACAACTGCCAAGCCAACAACCTGCTCGCCTTTACCAACATTAATAAGTTTGACACCTTGAGTGTTACGACCAACCACTGAAATCTCAGCAACGCGAGTTCTCACTAAAGTGGCTTTATTGGTAATTAATACAATCTCTTGATCAGGTGTAACAGATACCGAAGAGACAACTGAACCATTTCGTTCGGTTGTTTTAATTGAAATCACACCTTGACCGCCACGGTTAATGGTTGAGTAGTCTTCAACAGGTGTACACTTACCAAAACCATTTTCGGTTGCTGTAAGAATCAATGCACCAGGTTTCGCAATTTGCATGCTAATGACTTTTGCATCGCCCGTTAGCTTCATACCACGTACACCACGAGCCGTACGACCCATTACACGCACATTGCTTTCTTTGAAACGAATCGCTTTACCGATATTGCTAAACAACATGACTTCTTGTTCGCCATCTGTTAGAGCTGTTCCAACTAATTCATCATCATCTAGTAAATCTACGGCAATGATTCCGTTGGCACGAGGACGAGAGAAATCTTTTAACGCAACACGCTTAACAATTGAATTGCGAGTGGCCATAAAGACAACACGATCATCAAATTCACCTACTGGTAAAACCGAAGTAATATGTTCATTTGCCTCTAAAGGCAGTACGTTTACAATTGGTTTACCACGGCTACCACGACTGGCTAAAGGTAACTGCCAAGTTTTCTGCCAGTACAATTTACCTTTGTTAGAGAAGCACAGCAGCATGTCGTGTGTGCTTGCAACAAACAGTTGACCAACTTCATCTTCTTCTTTCATTGCAGTAGCAGACTTACCACGACCACCACGTTTTTGTGCGCGGTAATCGCTTAATGGCTGAGTTTTGATGTAACCATCTTGCGACAGTGTGACAATACGATCTTCAACAGCAATCAAATCTTCTGCATCCAAGTCTTGGTAGCTATAGTCAATCTCTGTACGACGAGCATCGCCAAAGTTTTCAATAACTTCTAATAGCTCTTCTTTAACCACTTCAGTTAAACGATCTGGGTTTCTTAAAATTTCTAAGAACTCGGCAATCTTAAGAATTAGACCTTTATACTCATCAATAATTTTATCTTGCTCTAAACCTGTTAAACGGTGTAGACGCATTTCAAGAATGGCTTGGGCTTGTGTAGGTGATAACTTATAAGTTGCCCCTTCTGCACCAAAACCTTCAGGTAAATCTTCTGGACGAACATCTTTCATCTCTACTTTTTCAAGTAGATCCAGAACGCTACCGATGGCCCATGATTTTTCAAGCATACGCTCTTTAGCCACCGCAGGGCTTGGTGATGCTTTAATTAACTCAATCATTTCATCGATATTATTTAACGCAACCGCTAAACCTTCTAAGATGTGAGCTTTTTCACGTGCTTTACGTAAATCAAAAATAGTACGGCGAGTAACCACTTCACGGCGGTGTTTAACAAACGCTTCAACAACCTGTTTAAGATTAAGCAATTTTGGTTGACCATCGATTAACGCAACCATATTTACACCAAACACCGTTTGCATTGCCGTTTGTTTATATAGGTTATTAATGATTACCTCAGGCACTTCGCCACGACGGAGCTCGATAACGATACGCATACCGTCTTTATCGGATTCATCTCTAAGACCTGTAATCCCTTCGATTTTTTTCTCTTTAACCAATTCCGCAATACGTTCAATAAGCTTAGCTTTGTTGACTTGATAAGGCAGTTCATTAACGATAATTTGTGATTTACCAGATTTATCAGTTTCAACCGCTGTTTTAGAACGAATTTTGACACGGCCTCGCCCTGTTTCATAAGCTTCACGAATACCAGAGGTACCATTGATTAAACCGTAGGTAGGAAAATCAGGGCCTGGAATGTGTTCCATCAGGCCTGCAATATCAATATCTGGATTTTCAATAAAAGCCAAACATGCATTAATTGTTTCCGTTAAGTTGTGCGGAGGAATGTTAGTTGCCATACCAACGGCAATACCCGATGAACCATTCACTAATAAATTAGGAATGCGGGTTGGTAAAACATTTGGCTCTGTTTCAGAACCGTCATAGTTCTCTGTGAAATTAACCGTCTCTTTATCTAGGTCGGCTAATAATTGGTGCGCAATCTTAGCCATACGGATTTCGGTGTAACGCATCGCAGCAGGTGAATCACCATCAACCGAACCGAAGTTACCTTGACCATCAACCAGCATATAACGCAAAGAGAAAGGCTGTGCCATACGTACAATCGTATCGTAAACTGCAGTATCACCATGAGGATGGTATTTACCGATTACATCACCGACAATACGAGCCGATTTTTTATATGGCTTATTAAAGTCATTACTTAGTACATTCATCGCATATAAAACACGACGGTGAACGGGCTTTAAACCATCTCTTACATCTGGAAGTGCTCGCCCTACAATTACGCTCATTGCATAACTTAAATAGGATTGCTCCATCTCATCTTCTAAAGCTATTGGAATAATTTCACGTGCAAACTCTGACATCGAATATCCATTTAATTAGGTAAAAACTATAAAAACCTCATTATATAGCATATAAGGCTCTTAAAGCCATAATAATATGCAACCTTTCCCCCTGTCGAGAATGGTAAAAAATCGCTTAGAGGGTATTTAAATCGAAAATAAACAGATTTCTTCACTTTTACAATGATTTAAATCAGTGCAAAACATCATAATCTCGTATAATTTGGCCTTTAATAGAAAATATTTTATATAAGCATTCGATTTAAGAGCATTTTATGACTTCAGAAAGCACGCAAACTAATAATGCCGACCAGCAAGAACTTGATAACTTTAATCGTCTATCCAATACATGGTGGGATTTAGATGGTGAATTTGGTGCTTTACATAAAATTAATCCGTTACGCCTTGAGTTCATTCTTAAACACCATCCGATTAAAGACCAAAAAATTGTCGACATTGGTTGTGGCGGCGGGATTCTTTCAGAATCCCTTGCGGTCAATGGTGCGGATGTAACGGGTATTGATTTAGCCAAAGATGTCTTAACCGTTGCCAAGCTACACGGACTCGATTCTGGCGTTAAAGTAAACTATGAGTTAATTGCCGCTGAAGAGTTTGCTGACATTCATGCTGAGCAGTTTGATGTAGTAACCTGTATGGAAATGCTAGAGCATGTTCCAGATCCTGCCTCTATTATTATGGCCGCGTCCCAATGCGTAAAACCTGGTGGCTGGGTTTTCTTCTCAACCTTAAATCGTAATTATAAGTCTTATCTACTTGCGATTTTTGCAGCAGAACAAGTCTTAAACTTGGTTCCAAAAGGTACTCATACACTTGATAAATTCATTACCCCAGCTGAAATGGATAGCATGGCTCGCCAAGCTGACTTATATTTAAGAGATGCATCAGGTATTGAATTTAATCCGCTGTTAAATC
>JAUUDE010000081.1 GCA_030826915.1 Thiomicrospira sp. | reverse complement strand
CTTAGAACTTGCCCATTTATGGAGTGGGGTGCCCTTTTTGTCTTGTCTCTCCGCTACGCTTCAGCCAAGTTCTTCGTTTGGTTACTATTTTTTTAGGCAAGTAAACGAAGAACTCGGCTGCAGAGACGAGAAAAATAGTAATGGGAAGCCTGGTAGAAAATATCAAGGCGAAGTCATTGAATTAAAAGGCTTCTCAACTTTTCTGTAATGTAAGATTAAGTCGTAATTTTTACAATTAAATGAACCTATTTAAGCTTATTTTTTATACAAGTCTTCAGGTTTAATCAAAGGATTGCTGGTAATGGTGGCTTTGTGGTCAGCGACTTGAGTATAGAAACAGCTTCTTCTTCCCGAGTGACAAGCTGGCCCAGTTTGGTCAACTTGTAATAAAATCGTATCACCATCACAATCAAAACTCAGCGACTTTAATACCTGAATTTGCCCGGACTCTTCGCCTTTGCGCCAGTAGTTTTGGCGAGAACGTGACCAGTAGCAAACTCGCCCTGTGGTAAGCGTTTCTTCCAGAGATTTTTCATTCATCCAAGCCATCATTAATACTTCATGTGTATCAAACTGTTGCGCTATGGCAGGAATTAAACCATCTTTATCAAATTTAACTTGTGGCTTTAAGGTTTCCCAGTCAAATTCGTCGCCTTGTTGTGCTTTTTCAAGTTGTTTAAAAGTAGTGGTTTGGCACATGATGATCGCTCTTTCAATAGTCAGGTTAAATTCGGGGTTAATGAGTCATTAACTGCGTTTAGCGTTGGCAAACGCCGCGGCAAATGGGTTGTTAGTTATAACCTCTTTCTTTGCTTTAGGTTTAGCTTGCTTCACTTGAGATTTAGCGCCTTTTTCCATCATGGCATTAAATAGGTCAATGGTTGCACGAGCATCGGCTAGGGCATCATGCGCATCACCTGGAAATTCTTTTTCTAAAACCACTTCATAGGCATGTGTGAGTTTTGGTGTTTTAAAGAACCAGTACATTTTTTCACTATGCCAGCGCATGGCTCCAATTAAGTCTTTACTTAGTTCCGCCGCATCTAACCAAGTGTTGTAGTCTAACTCAAAACGTAATAGTTTCTTTTCTGCACTTTTTTCAAGATACATAAAGTCACTTTCAGTGCTGTAGGCTAAAACAACGTCTGCGTTTTGTAGGGTGTCATGAATCATATCCCAAGCTTCTGCCAATGTTGGTTGGCCTTGCACCATTTCAGTGGTGATATTGTGTTTTTCATTATCGGGAATGTCGTAACCTGGATTAATCAGCTGGTTAAAGAGCTCATTCCCCTCTTTGTCACAAGCAGATACTTGAATGATATCGGCTTCTGGATCGGTTGAGATATTGGTGGCTTCAATATCTATGCAAACAATGTTTTTATCTTTTAAATCTTTGGCGTGATTTTTAAGTTTAAACAGCGCATCGTTACGTCGTTCTTGAATCAGTGGGATTACATCCGAAACACAAAATTCTTTGATTAATGTTTCCAGTTTTTTAGAAAATTTAGGAAGTGATTTTGTTAAAGCCTTACGAACCGCCTCGTCTTCAGAAGCGCGCTCAATATAGGTATCCATATCAACAACCTCTTCTCCTATAGTGAGCTTGGTTAGAGATTCGGCAACCAATTTTTTGGGGTTGTAATCAAATTTTTCTAGCGGCGGAATATAGATATTGGCATTGAGTAATGACTTTTCGCCCTTGGCTGGTGAAGCCATAACTTCCACCCCTTTAATATTTAAACCATCGGAGGCGGCAACGGCGACTAGGTACTCTTTTAAAGGTTGGTTGCGTTTATCAAGCAGAATTAGTTGTGCATTACTCATGTTTTAAGGGCTTTATGTTAAAAAAATAATGTGGAGTATTGTAACGTTTATAAAGCGAGATAACTATGACATCGTTGCTTTAATAACGGATTGAACCTGTTAGTCCTTTTTGTAGAGGTCTTGTTTATATTTTTCACCACACACACCTATATTTTTGGATACGAATAAGGTCAAGATTATTACATTTTCATTTAAGCGTCATTTAAATGTCAAAAACAACCAGTAGACTGATTTAAAAGGTTGCAAGAAATTATCGAATGTAATTTTTTCTATTTATAACAGTGAATTAAATTGGGATTGATATGTCATCTAACGACTCGCAAATGAATAACTTTGAATCGACTTTACTGCCTGATTGGATGGCTTCTATTGATCAAGATGAGCTTATTTTGGCTGAAAACGATCATCAAAAGCATGTCTATAGAACCATCTTTATATCTGATGTGCATTTGGGTGCAAAAGGTTGTAAAGACGTTTTTTTAGCCGAGTTTTTAAAGTATAACGATTGCGAAAAACTGTACCTGGTTGGCGATATTATTGACGGTTGGCGATTGAAAAAACGTATGCACTGGCCGCAAAGTCATACCAACGTTATTCGTAGAATTTTGACGATGTCAAAGCGTGGTACCGATGTGGTGTTTGTTACTGGAAATCACGATGATTTTTTGAGACGTTATTCAGGTTTGAACTTTGGAAATATCGAGTTATGTGACGAAGCTGAGTTTCAATCCAAAAACGGTGAACGTTTTTTGGTGGTGCATGGTGACAAGTACGATGGTGTGATTCAAACGCAGAAGTGGCTTGCGTTACTGGGTGATTGGAGTTACGAAACCTTAGTCATTATTAATCGCTATTTCAATCAAATTCGTCGCAAATTTGGCATGGGCTATTGGTCTCTCTCTTCATATATAAAGCAGAAGGTAAAAGGTGCGGTTTCATTTATCTCTGCTTATGAAGAAGCGGTGGTAAAAGATTGTAAAGAGCAAGGCTATTCGGGTGTGGTTTGCGGGCATATTCACCATCCAGAAATTAGATTGTTGGATGATATTCAATACCTAAATTGTGGTGACTGGGTTGAGTCCTGTACCGCGATTGTAGAAACATTAGATGGTGAAATGAAGTTGCTGCGTTGGATGGAAATTAATCACGAAACGAATTCATAAATCGAATCTAGCGGCGAGATAAATCATTAAAACCGACCTAAAACCAAGTGTTTTACTTGAATGTTAGGTATAAAAACACTTGGTAGAAAACAGAAAAATAAAAGTAACCAGGCCTGGTTAAATGCCCTTTAAATCTGATTCTCAGCAAACACTTTAGGGGCGTATTTATTGAGAAGTTTGGCAAACAGGAACATGGTTAATTTGCGTCTATAGGATAAATGATTGGTGTAAAACGCCGTATATTCAATAGTAGGCCGTCCACCACGAGCACTTTTAAAACTGCCTGCTCCTGAACTCAAATTCATTATTTTTCCAGAGTCATAAGTCTCTTTTAAAAGTACGGCCATCAATAGGCGATAAAGCCCCAGTTTCTTAGGCAGACCGGTATTGTAACCAACCATAGGTGTGGTAATGATTCCCTGCTGGGTAAATAACCCAATGGACGCAACAATACGTTGAGAGTTTGGATCTCTAAAGCTGTGAAATTCCATTAATCCATTAAGGTGCATTTGATATAGATAAGCTGCTGTAAATTGTGGATTGAAGTGAGAGTGTTTTTCAATAAATAACTGCTTAAAGCAATTTTCAATCTCAGTAAAATCCGCTTGCTGATGTTCTTCAGGCTTCACTCGTTGTAAATGGGTTTTTTGCAATAGCTTCTGATCGCGCTTTGTATGACTGCGTTGCCACCATTGCCTATCTTTATTATCAAATAGATACACCTGGCGAGCGGGCAGCATTAGCCAGCCTTGTTCTTGTAAATTTTGGATAAGCTGTGCATGGTTGTGCGGATTTAAAGAACGGATATTAAAGCTATGGTTTGGGTAGCGTTCAATTAAATCTACTGTTAATTGTTGTATACTTTGGCTTGACCAGTTTGGCGGTAAATTGGTTGAAACTAACCAGTTGTTAATGGATAAAGTTTGATTAATATTTGCCCATTTTAAGAGTTTATCTGCAAAACGAATCGCTCCCCAAAACAACCTACGCTGTGTTTTGGAATGAATCAGTTGCAATTCATCTTGTGCATAAGAAATATAGGCGGTGTAAGGAGAGCAAACGTAGCTATTATTGTACTCTTCATAATTCAGTGTGATAGGCACGGGCTGTTTATCAATGGTAATGGTATCAATATCCGTCTGCACATTCGGAATCGCCTTATCAAGACCTAAACTAAGCAAGGTCTCAACATAGATTTTAGAAGGGTGATATTCGTTTAAGCTCTGGTTATTGGTAATAATCATGTTGTTTATTTACTTATTATCAACGTGGTTGGCAGATTCTGCATGATGGTTTTTATGGATATACAAATGCACACCGCCATAAATTCCAGAGCGATCTTTTTTTGTCCAGGCCTGGTTGCTTTGAACGTCAGTCTGCCACTCATTTAGAATGCTTTGTGGAAGTTTTTCTTCTAATGGAGAAATTTCACCTGCAGTTCTAAATACCACTCTTGCATCTGGCATAGCCGTGCGATTAACTTCTTGCCAAAGCTCCGTTAATTGATTTTCATCCATCCAGTCTTGCGCATCCAAAAACAGATAGGCATTTAAACTGTTTGCAGGCAATGCCTTTAAACGCTCGGTCATTGAGCTGTGGCTCACATTCACTATTTGTTGGTTGTCTTTTAAAACATCAAAAACCCCTTGTTTTAAATAACGTGGAATGGCTTTGCGGTGTTTAATATCGTATTCCCGTTTAAATGCCTGCCAAGCAAAGTAGTTCTCGTCTAACGAAAAATCACAAGCTAATTGACGAGCACGTTCTTTAAGTAAGTTGTGCATACCTTTTTGTTCATCTTCTGACTGTTTATGCAGTTCATCAAACTGTGATGGAGGTATGCCAAGGCTGTACATGACCATGGCACGGTTAGACAAAAACTTGAGTAGTTTTGTGTCAAAAATCGGGGCAACATTTTCATCAAAAAGCTGCTGTTGTTGCTCTAAATTACTTGCCTGCATCATTTTTGAAATATCATAGCCAAGGCGTTTTCCTGTCCAGTGAATTAAGCCAATAAAATGACCTAAAAGCCCGTGCTTGTAAAAACCGTTGGTAAAGTAGGTAATGCGTTTTTTACTCCACGGGCGTTCTTTAGACTCCCAATATTCAAGCGTTTTTCTGTCTAAGTGTGGCTTGATATAAGCTTCGTAACGATCCATGTTTTTTTGCAGGTTGGCTTTGCCGAAAAAATCAAAAAAAGCCTCTGCATTAGGCATATGTTCAATGGCGGTCAGTTTTAATTTTATTAAAGCAATATGCGCTTCGTTTAAATCAACCACCTCAATGTGTTCAGGTTGTTCGGTTAAGTAATTTAATGCATTACAACCGCCAGAAGAAATGGTGAAAATGCGTGATTGTTTATCGATTTGTAACGCTTGAATATCTACTTCAGGATCTTCCCAAATCTGGGGATAGACCAAACGGTCAAACCAGCTAGTGAACAAACGATCCAAAAAACCTTTACGACTCAAGATAGAGGTATTGTTTACAGCCGAGTTCAGTAAGGTTTTTGTTTTAGGGGTTTGAGTAGATAAATCAAGCGAGTTCGATGAGTTCATTTTTAATCTTCTTTAAAGGTGTTAATGACTTTGATAAATATGAGCCCTTCTTGTGCAAAGGGCTCAATATATTTCAAATAATGTTATCGATTTGTTGTTACTGCAATATGACAGTTGTGTAACGGCTATATGTAAGTTTTAGAAGAGAAAATTAGATGGGTTTTAAGATAACCAGGCCTGGTTATCTTTATGTTGTGAATGTTTTGAAGTTCGTTTGTATTCTATTTTAAAATTCGCATTACAGAATGAAGGGTTTGCTCTAAAAGGAAAGGTGCATTGCCCATCGCTTCAGATTCATCCATAATTTTATTTACAATGCTAAAAATGGCTTTGAATTCAGGTAAATCTTCTACTGAGCAGGTCAGGCTACCGCAAATTCCAATGGTTGGAACATTGAACTGATTACCGAGTTCAGCAATTCTTAGTGGCAATTTCCCAAAACGAGTTTGGCTGTCGAAACGGCCTTCGCCTGTAAAGATATAGTCAATGTCATTGTTGTGTAGCAATTCATCTAACTTTAAGGTTTGGTTAATTACATCAAACCCCGGTACTAATTTGGCATTGAGCAGGCCCATAAAACCTGCGGCCATGCCTCCAGCGGCCCCTGCACCAGGCTCTAAATGCACGGTTTGTTGATTGTGCTGTTCAAGCACTGAAGCAAAGTTTCCTAATGCTTTTTCAAGAATCTCAAGTTGCGCTGGTTGGCCGCCTTTTTGTGGGCCAAAAACTGCCGTTGCGCCATTTTTGCCTAAAAGTGGGTTGGTTACATCACAGGCAATTTGCCACTCTATGTCTAATAAGTAATGTGGAACAGTGCCAATAGATGCTAAGTCTTTCAATGCTTGACCGCCTAAATTAATAGGTTGTTGTTTGTTATCAAGTAAAGGCACACCTAAAGCCATTAAAGCACCCGCGCCACCATCATTTGTGGCAGAACCGCCCAAACCCAAAATGATTTTTTTAGCCCCCATGTCTATGGCGCCTTGAATCATTTGACCCGTGCCGTAAGTATGAGTGTTTAAGGGGTTAAGTTCTGGGCGTCTTACTTTGGTAATGCCAGAGGCCTGTGCCATCTCAATAATGGCTGTTTGAGTCTCTGCTTGCCAGGCAAAAGTGGCTTTGGTTTTTTTTCCCAGTGGGCCAGAAACCCAAATAGATTGAGGCTCACCAACTCCAGCAAAGGTAAAGCTTTCTACAAAGCCCTCTCCACCATCAGACATAGGTCGGGAAAAAACCTTAGCATTAGGGTCAAGTGATTGAATAACTTGTGTGGCGATTTGACAAAATTGGGAGGCGTCTAAAGAGCCTTTAAAACTATCGGGTGCAACGAGATATGTTGACATAAGTAACCTTTTGTTTTTCTATTAGGCTATGCTTCGTTGCATTCCTGTGTTGGTGAGTAAATATAATTGAGAGCTTTGTACCAAATGTATGTGAGTGAAAATAAACTGAATGGCTCACTATTGTTAGACCTTAAATAGCCCCACCCGAAGGGGCTGCGCCAGTTTTCGCTCAACGGCGTTAGAATTTCTTATGTTATCTAGATAGCATTTCAAAATTCTGCCTTGTTGAGGAAAATCTGGCTTTGCCATAATTTAAAGGAGTTATTCAGAGTCGACTATTTAATAGTAAAAGCAAGTCTCTTTGATAAGATTATCTTTTATTTCCACTTAATTGAACAGCCCATAGATGGAATTTGTTCTAATGGGCCTTGCCCAGTTTGTGCAACTTGCTTCATCGCTTCCATTAGATCACGGCGAACGCCTTCTGGCGAAGTCTCTTTACGTGACTCATCTAAACGTCCACGGTATTGCAGTTTTAAGTCTTTGTTGTAACCAAAGAAATCAGGTGTGCAGACCGCTCCATACTTTTTAGCTATCTCTTGAGTTTCATCCAAAACATAAGGGAATGGAAAATTCCATTGTTCCGAAATTTTTTGCATGTTTTCAAAGGAGTCTTCTGCATATTCATTAGGGTCATTCGACATAATAGCAATGCTGTTTATGCCATATTCATCTCTCAGAATGCGAGTGTCTTCTACCAGCCTTTTATGGATGGCTTTGACGTAAGGGCAGTGGTTGCAGATAAACATCACTAAAAGGCCATTTTCGCCTTTTGCTTTTTGCAAAGTCCAGTTTTGGCCATCGACACCAGGTAAATCGAAATTGATAGCAGGTTGATTAAAGTCACATACAGGGGTAGTTAGGCTAACCATAATTTTTCCTTTTTATTAGGTTTGTATGCTGAATAGTGTAATGGATTGTATTTTGTTGGGGTAAAAAAAAGCCCTATGTGAAGGGGCTTATTGAGTGCGATTGTTTTTTTAATCTATTTCTATTTTATCTGCAATACCATCAGAGTCCGTGTCTTCAACTTCAATCTGTGTGGTATTTGGAGTTAAGAGGGGTTCTAAAGTTGCCCAGTCATTAGGGCTTAAAACGACATCATTTTGTTCATATGTTGTAGTACCATCAATTGCAGAAAAGGTAGCGCCAAGAATGGTGACAGTTTTTGAACCACTTTCAAAACTTTCGAGAATGCCGTCTACGGCTATACCGTCTGAACCATCAATTACAACAACTTTATCAGCAAATACATTGCCGTTTTGAAGCTCGTAGCCTTCAATTGCAATATGCATGCTATTGGTGATGTCTTCAAGATAAAAAGGTTCTGTATCGTTTACTTCATCTCTGAACTCTGTTTCATTGCCGACTTCGATGATGATGAAGTCTGTTGAAGTCGGTGCAACAGTAATGGTGTTGTTTACAGTGTCAGTACTTGATACTGGAGCTTCAATTTTAATTTCACCGCTACGTAATGAAATTTCATTGGCTATAAGTACGTTGTTTACTATTTGACCTTCTGCCTCGACTTTTAAGTCATTCGCTAAAATTGTGCTAGCAGGCTCGATTTGTGCACCACTTGCGTCAATGCTCATGCCGTTGATTTTAAAATCGCTATTGCTATTGAAGTTGGTGATATAGCCTTCAATTTCAAATTCATTAGTATCTTCTACTTCAAAAGATTCAGACTCAACTTTGTCAGCTGTAATGGTATTACTACCTGAACTATAAATTCCTTCTACTTCAATGAATGCGCCATCTGAAATGCCATTAGGAAACCCTTCAATTGAAGATGCAGAGGATGCATCTACACTGATAGTGACAATCACGTTGTTATTACTATCTAATCTTACAAGATCAAAATTACTATCATTAACATAATTAGCAACCGTACCTTTCATCTCAACCTTTGAATCACTCTGTTTTTCGATGCGGCTAGCATGGAGCACACCGTTTGAATCAAAGAAACCGCTGATTTCAATATGATTACCATCCACTAGGCTTCCTGCAGCTGAATCGAATAAAGTAGGGCCATCAAAGTTAGTGGTGATACGGTCGGCATCTACTGTAACGCCTAAAACCGTGAAAGAGGCTGTGTCTGCTGTATCTGCTGTTGCGCCAGAAGGGTTAAATGACAGTCCAGATATGGGTGCTTGCAACTCATCATCAAAGATTATGCTGGTTGCGTTTCCTGTAACGCCATCAGGGTTAATGGTTCCGTTGACACGTACCACCATCCCGATAGCCAAGTCTGCTTGAGATGTGCGACTGCTGTTGCCTTCAATATCAAAGGTGGCACTGTCTGTTTCAAATTTTACGCCATTGACGTAAACGCTACCAAAGCCTGTAATGGTTCCAGTAGAAATAAATCCTGAGCCTTCAATGCCAGCAGTATCTGTATCTGAGGAAGTTCCACCACCACAAGCAGCTAAAGTTACGGCGATTGCGCTTGCTATTGTAGTTGTCTTAAATGGTTTAATCATGATGATTTTCCTTGTTTTTGAATTCATAGTAATAAACCCCGACACTGACATATTGGCTGTCATTACCGTTTTCTGCTTCATGTTCAGAAAGCCATGAGTCTAATTCTTCCAGAAGAGCCTGTGAGTGGTTGGCTGCCAATTTTTGGAATGCTGAAACGGCGGCCTTGTCCAGCTTATGAGTGGAAACTTTTCTTTGAAAGCGTTTGTTACTTTCATCAGTAACCATGTTGTGACTGATAGTTTCAATGAGCTCTGTAGTATCTGTTCCTAAGATAAGTGCAATTTCTGAAGAATCATTGCCAGGCAGGTAAACAGGCCTGACCAAGAAAGCAAGGTTGTCATTAATTTCAATGCATTCAGCCTCTAGCAATAAATCCAGCATTGCTTTAGCTGGTATATCTCCACTGTACCTTTTTACAAGATTGGAAAATGAGGGTGCTTGATTATCTAATCTTAAAGGTGTTGGCTTTCCGGAAGCGTCTAAAAATTCTTGCTTATTGGTCCAGCCACTGATGACTCTGGTCGCTCGATTATATTTCTGACTGTTTTGGTTATGGTCTATTTGCTCGGTTTCTTTTAAGCGCTTAACTTCTTTTCTTGATAGGCCTGTTTTGGCTGAAACGCTCGATATGGTTGTTTTCCCTTGACCATTATCGAACTGGATGCCAGAGATTTTGAATGGCTTTGACTATCCTGTGACCAATGCCTATACTGAAAGTATTAATCGCTATGCAAAGGATGTTCAGTGCATGGGTAGAGGATACAGTTTTGATGTGGTTAGAGCCAAAATGCTTTATAACGTAGAGGCCAATAAGCCAACAACAAGTACGATTCGCATGAAGAAGCGTAAGCCCGTTAAAGAGGCTCCAGTCTTTTATTTAATGACCGATAGTCTTGTTGGTTCACAATCAATAAAACAGAAATACAGAACAGAAATTATTGAAGAAAAACGCTACTACGGTGCTCACATTCCCACTCTTTGCGATTTACTTGAAAAAGGTGAATTTGACTAAATTCCCAATTTGGCTGGAATGGGTGTGAAATTCATTTGATGGATTTTCCACGCTCTATTCCAGATACCCTTTTTTTAATAAGGAGGGGGTAGATTTATCTGTAAAGAGGTAGGAGTTGAGGACTAAGTAATATGAAAAGGAGGAGGGAGAATCTGGTAGTTGAGTGCATTTTGTTGGGCAATAAAAAACCCCGCAATGCGAGGTTTTATTCTGGATAAATAATTAGGATTTTGCTTCAAGTTCTAGGCGGGTGGCTTTTGAGAACCAAAATGTATGGATAATACATGAGGATCTCAGAAAGTCATCCAACAACGAAATTGCGCAAAAATATAATTATTTAGCGGCAGCGTATAGCTCTGAAACCTTATCCCAGTTCACCACATCCCACCAAGCTTGCATGTAAGCAGGGCGAAGATTTTGGTAACGTAGGTAGTAAGCGTGTTCCCAAACGTCTAAACCTAGAATTGGTGTACCTTGAGTTTTAGCGCAATCCATTAATGGGTTGTCTTGGTTTGGCGTAGAAGAAATTTCTAGCTTACCATCAGCTGAAACGGTTAGCCATGCCCAACCTGAACCAAACTGTGTTGCACCAGCTGTGTTGAATTTTGCTTTCATATCATCGAAGCTACCGAAAGTAGCTGTAATGTCATCTGCTAAATCACCAGTAGGAGCGCCCATGCTGTCACCTGACATCACTTCCCAGAAGAAAGCGTGGTTCCAGTGTCCACCACCGTTGTTACGAACCGCAGGAGGTAAAGTGCCTGCTTTTGCCATCATATCTTCTAATGACATATCTGCCATTTCAGTGTCAGCAATTGCATTATTTAAATTGGTGATGTAAGCATTGTGGTGTTTTGTATGGTGGATTTCCATTGTACGAGCATCGATAGAAACTTCTAATGCGTTGTAGTCATACGGTAAATCTGGAAGCGTAAATGCCATGGCGATATCCTTATAGATTAAATTGAGTTTTTAAAACTGAACTTCTATTGTATTCACAAAACAAACTTTGTAAATACTTGAGTGGTTTTATTGGTTATTCAAATTCTTTTAACATTAAAAGATGTTATCAAGATGCGCCGGAGGTGGGGTCATGTTACCCATTTTTTCCACTTCATGTGGCGGCATTTGCATAAAGTAGCCTTTGCTTTCAATGGCTTCTAATACGGTAGCAGCATCTTCACGGGCAAGCTTTTTTTCTGGGGTTAATTCAAAATCAATAACGTGCTCAGGCTTGCCAAACATAACAAGCAGTTCTTTAGGTAAATCATCTAAACCGCTTTCTTGTGGAACAAATAGATAAAGTTCCGCTTTTTTTGGGCTTTTAAAAGCTGATATATTCATTAAATTCATGGTGAAATCCTATTTTAATTTTGCGCGTATTGTAACAAATTCGAGATGTTGAATCATGGGTTTGCATGGATTAAAACTTGACCTTGCATCAGCATTTACTTATTCTTGTAGGGTTTGTTTAAAAATAAGATTGGAAGCGGTATGTTATTAGGAAATAAAGTCACTGTATTTGGTGGAACAGGTTTTGTAGGTAAGGCTGTTGTTAACGAACTGTCAAAAGCCGGTTATGAGATCAAAGTGGTGGTTCGTCGTTCTGAACGTTTTAGAGAGTTTTTACTCTACCCTAATACCACTTTGCATACTTTAGAGTCTTATGAAAATGCTGAACAACTAAATGCCGCTGTTTCAGGTGCGGATATTGTTGTGAATTTGACAACGGATCGTTCTACTGGAACAGAGATGGTTGAACAGAATAAGTTAGCATCAATCACACAAAAGATGAAACCGGCAATTGAATCGGCTGGTGTAAAACGTGTTTTGAGCCTGTCGCAAATTGGAGCCAATAACGATGCTCCGAATTCGGATTGGTTTGGTTTGTTAGGTGAGGTAGATAACCTCATGCATAACATTGCCAATGCTGCGGTTACTATTTTTAAACCAAGTTTGTTAATTGGCGCTGAAGATGACACAACCGCACGTTTTATTAAGCAGTTAAATCGTATTGATTTGTTGATGGTGGCAAATTCAGGCACAGTTGTACAGCCTTTATGGGTGAAAGACTTTGCCCAAGCAATGGTGTCTACAATTAAAGAAGAAGCGACGTTTGGTCATAAGTTAGAGATGGCAGGAGAAGAGCGTTTAACACTTAAAGAGCTGGGTGAGCTTGTTGCTGAACTGATGCAAAAAGATGCGATTGTATTCCCAATGTGTAAGTTAAATGCCAAAATCATGGCGGCTTTAGGTGGGTTTGCACCAGTTGCTTCGGTCTCCAAATCCCAATTATTGATGTTGCCGCATGATATGATTTCCGAGAGTGACTTTAGCTCTCAATTTGGTTTTGCACCAAGCAGTTTAGAGTGGGTGATTTCGACTTATGCTACGCCACATGACATTCGTGAGCGTTATAACTTTTACCGCAAAGAAGCAGGTAGAGACGCTAAAGAATTAGCGTAGCTTGTGAGTTAAAGGTACACAGGTCTCATTAAGATTTAAAAACCGTCTTTAGACGGTTTTTTTAGTTTTAGGCAAAAGTTTTTATATTAAGAATAAACAGGATTTGAGTTGATGCAAGTATATCTAGTGGGTGGTGCTGTAAGGGATACTCTTTTGGGAGAAAAAGCTTATGACCATGACTGGGTGGTGGTCGGTGCAACACCACAAGAGATGTTGGATAACGGCTACCAGCAGGTAGGTAAGGATTTCCCTGTTTTTCTGCATCCTAAAACCAAAGAAGAGTTTGCGCTTGCCAGAACAGAGCGAAAATCTGGTGTGGGCTATCACGGTTTTGACGTGTTTGCTGACCCAAGTGTGAGTCTGGAAGAGGATTTAATTCGTAGAGATTTGACCATTAATGCGATGGCAAAAGATGGTGAAGGCAATATTATTGACCCTTATGCAGGCCTGTCAGATTTAGAAAACAGAGTTTTGCGTCATGTTTCAGAGGCTTTTTCAGAAGACCCGTTAAGAGTGTTGCGTGTAGCTCGTTTTGCTGCCAAGTTGGCGCCTTACGGTTTTACGTTGGCACCTCAAACACAAGCGTTAATGGCTCAAATGACGGCATCAGGCGAGTTATCGAATTTAACACCTGAGCGAGTTTGGCAAGAAGTGGTTAAAGCGCTTAATACGGCTAAGCCAAGTGTGTTTTTTGATGTGTTAGACAAGGTCGGTGCGGTTGAAAAGCTGTTTCCTGAACTCTATGCTTTGCATGGTGTCACTCAGCCTGAGAAGTACCACCCTGAAGGTGATGTTTGGATTCATACTATGATGGCTTTAGACGCTTCGGCTAAATTATCAGAATCTGAAAATGTGCGTTTTGCCGCATTGGTGCATGATCTTGGTAAGGGGCTGACGCCTAAAGAATTGTGGCCTAGCCATAAAGGGCATGAGAGGGCAGGTGTTCCTTTGGTCAAGTCGTTGGCTAAACGTTATAAGTTGCCTAAAAAAACACAAATATTGGCAGAAAAGGTAACCGAGTTTCATGGTTTAATTCACCAAGGATTAACGTCAGAGGGTTTGCCCTATTTAAAGCCCAAAACGTATTTAAAAGTGTTAAAAGCCTGCGGTGCTTTAAAAGATGTTGCTAGCTTCAAGTTGCTGTTGTTAGCTTGTGAAGCGGATGCGAAAGGGCGCTTAGGTTTTGAAGAGGTGGAGTACCCACAATCTCAATTTTGGCTACAAGTTCTGGATGCGGCAAGCCATGTTGATAATCAGGCGATTATTGCAACCGGTGTACAGGGGGCAGAGATTGCATTAGCGATTGAAGACGCTCGAATTTTGCAAATTAAAACATTTATTCATACTTATGCATCGCAAAGTTAAGGTGTTGGCGTTACACTTTGTAATCTAACCAGGCCTGGTTATTTTATCAACAAAATTACCCAAGCAAATACGCTTAATTTATAAATTAGAAGAGCATTGTTATGTTTCAAAAGCTAAAGAAGATTCTAATCCCACTTTTTATTGTTTTATTTGCGGTGGCCGTGTTTGTTTATATGAAGTCAACAAAGCCCGCCCAGACGCCTGTAGCAGTAAAAGAAAAAGTTTGGATGGTTGAGAGCATACAGGCAAATTTTGAAAATCTCTCTCCTGTGCAGACCTTGTACGGAAAGGTTGAATCTAACTCTTTAGTTTCTGCATCCGCACCTGTTACAGGTGTGGTTGATACAGTTTTCGTTAAAGAAGGTCAGAATGTTAAAAAAGGCCAAGCTTTAGTGTCGATTAGCGAGGCGGATTTAATGATTCCGCTCACCCAGGCTAGAGCCGATGTGGCAGATGCAAAGGCGCAATTAAGGTTACAGAAATTAACAAATGAAGCCAATAGCAAGCGTTTAGATCATGAAATTAAGGTGTTAAAACTTAAAAAAGTAGCAGTAACTAGAACTCAACAGTTAATGCGCAAAAATCTAGCGTCACAATCCTCAGTAGATGCGGCTAATGAAGCCTTGGTAAGACAAGAGTATGTGGTGGTTGGCTCCGAGTTAGCAGTAAAAGAAAATCAGTTAAAAGTGCAGCAGGTTCAAGCACGGTTGGATAAAGCTAAGGCGGCTTTAAATCAAGCAGAGCTTAATTTACAAAGAGGGCAGTTGATTGCACCTTATGATGCTCGTGTTGCAACGGTGAATGTGAGCGAGGGAACACGAGTTAATGCGGGGACAGTCATGATGAGCTTTTATGCGTTAGACAGTCTTGAGTTACGTGCTAAATTGCCAATATCTCAATTAATGGAAGTGACAAAAGCGCTTAGTAAGCATGTCAGTCTAAATGCGCTTTACCGTATTGATGATAAACAAGAAAGTTTGCCTTTATTGCGCTTGGCTGGAGAGGCGAGCACCAGTGGTGTGGATGCCTTTTTTGGACTCCCTAACTCTTTGTCTGATTTTAGACCTGGAGAATTGATGGAGGTTCAATTAAAAGGCCTAGTTCAAAAAAATGTGCTTGTGGTGCCTTATAGTGCAATTTATGGTAGTAATCGTTTGTATTTAATTGAAAATGGACGCTTAGTTTCCCATACGGTTGAAGTGGTTGGGGACGTTTTACGTAATGGCCGTTTATCGGCTTTGGTTAAACCGGATTTTGCCGCTGGGTCTAAAGTAAGTATTACACATCTACCAAATGCAACCACGGGTCTTAAAGTTTCTGAGGTGGTGAAATGAGTCAGTTAGAATCTCTTGACCGGGATGACACTGATATTCATCCACAAGAAAAGACATTTAAATCACGCGGAATTATTGGGCTCTTTGCCCGTCATAAAGTCGCGCCAAATTTACTTATGATAATCATGATTCTTGCGGGAATTGTGGCATTGATGAAGTTAAATGTTCAGTTTTTTCCAAATTTTGAGTTGGATTATGCTTCCGTAAAGATTGTTTGGCCCGGTGCAAATGCGCAGGATGTTGAAAGCAGTATTACTGATCCTGTTGAGCGTGTTCTGCGCAATATCGATAATCTCGATGAGATGACCTCCACTTCTTCTTTAGGTATTTCTTCAATATCTTTAAAATTTGAAGAAGGTACCGATATGATTGATGCCATTGATCAAATTAATCAGCGCATCGGTGAGCTTAGAAACTTACCTCAAGATTCACAAAAGCCGATTATAGAAAGAGTTGTTCGTTATGAATCCATTGCCAGAATTTTGTTGATTTCAGAAAAAGGCCATTTGGATGAGTTGCGTCCTCTAGCGCGTAGCTTTGAAAGACAATTACTTGATGCTGGTATAGATAAGGTTAATTTTAAGGGATTGCCTCAAGAGGAGATGGCAATCGAGATTTCTCAAGAAAAGTTAGAAGAACATAATTTAACCTTAGAATTAGTCGGCAACCAAATTGCGGGTATGAGTCTTGATTATCCAGCGGGTTCGGTAGGCAGTGATGATAGTGTAAGGGATTTACGCGCCCTAGAACAAAAGCGAGATGAAGTCGCCTTTGGCCAAGCTTCGGTTATTGTGTCTGATTCTGAAAACTTATCATTGAATGATATTGGCAAGATTGAGCGTCGTCCAATTAAAGATGCTCCCTTTTTAAAGGTGGATGGGGCAACCGCAATAGAAATGCAGTTAATGCGTGCTGAGAGCGGTGACACTCTAAAATCGTCTAAAATTATGCAAGATTGGCTGCGTAAAACAGAACCAAAATTGCCAAAAGGTATTCACTTAAAAGTTTACGATGAAACATGGTCGTTGGTGAATCAGCGTATTATGTTGCTGGTTAATAATGGTATTGGCGGATTGATTCTGGTTGTTTTAATTCTTTATATCTTTATGAACGGGCGGGTAGCCTTTTGGGTGGCTGTCGGGATTCCAGTCTCTTTTATGGCTACTTTGATGATTATGTATCTGGCTGGCGGCTCCATTAATATGGTGAGCCTATTTGCACTGATTATGGCTCTAGGGATTATTGTTGATGATGCGATTGTGGTGGGTGAGGATGCTTTATCCCTTCATGAAATGGGAGAGTCTGATTTACAAGCCGCAGAAGGTGGAGCGCATCGTATGCTTGGGCCTGTTACTGCATCATCATTAACGACTGTAGCTTCATTTTTACCATTGATGTTGATTGGTGGTGAAATGGGTAATATCTTATTTGCTATACCATTGGTAATTATTGCGGTTATTTTTGCTTCTTTAATTGAAAGTTTTACGATTCTGCCTGGGCATTTGCGACATGCTTTAAAAGGAGTGAAAAAAGCAAAAAAAGGCAGTGTACGTTATCGCCTGGATAGTGCGATAGACCATTTTAGGCACCATCAATTTAGACATGCTATCCGTTGGGTTTTGAATCATAGAGCAATTACCTTGGCAACAACGCTTGCATTGATGATTTTTGTTATTGGATTACTAGCGGGTGGGCGGTTGTCGTTTGTTTTTTTCCCCTCTCCAGAGTCAACAAAAATCAATGCGGATGTTCGTTTTGTGGCTGGTACACCCTCTTCTGAATCGGCAGCTTACGTGGACAAACTTTACCAGGCTTTATTAGATACTGAACAAGAGTTAGAGCCTGGTATCTTAAAGGTGGCTGTGGTTCACTATAATCAAACAACCACACAGCCTGGGGCAAACTATGCTGGGATTAATATTCAATTGGAAGAGCCAGATCTAAGAGATACACGTAATGCACAGTTTATTCAAACATGGCAAGAAAAAGCGGGCAGTGCGCCCGGTTTGGATACATTAACTATTACGGCTGGCCGAGCAGGGCCTCCTGGAAGCGATATTGATATTCGCCTTACAGGCGCAGAACCAATGGTTCTGAAACAGGCCGCTTTGGAAATCGAACAGGTTGTGAGCCAGATTCAAGGCGTGAGCGGTGTGCGTGATGATTTGCCGTTTGGTCGAGATCAGCTTATCTATCGTTTAACTCCTCAAGGGCAAGCAATGGGCTTTACTTATCTCTCTTTAGGTCGTCAGTTATCCGATGCGTTCTCAGGTCGTTTGGTGCAGATTTTTACCGATGGTCAAGATGAGGTCGAAGTTCGTGTTCAATATCCAAGGGAGGCGCAAGTCTCATTAGCAACAATAAATAAGATGCAAGTTGTTTCCCCAAAAGGAGAAAGGGTCGCCTTGAGTTCAGTAGCAACTTGGAATACGCAACGAGGGTTTGATGCGATTCGCCATGTTGATGGGCAGATGGCTGTTACTGTTTTGGGGGATGTAAACTCAGCGGCAAACAATCCTAATAATATTTTGGCATCTTTAAAAGAGGGTGTTTTGAAAGATTTAGAATCTAAATATGGTTTGAGTTATACAGTTGAAGGGCAGAACGCACGTCAAGCTGAAACTATGGCAGATATGAAAATTGGTTTGCTAATAGGTCTTTCGATGATTTATATCGTCTTGGCTTGGGTATTTGGCTCCTATGGTTGGCCCTTAGTGGTCATGATGGCCATTCCGTTCGGCTTGGTGGGGGCGATTATGGGTCATTGGTGGCTAGGTCTGGATATGACTATTTTGTCATTGTTTGGTTTCTTTGGTCTGTCAGGTATTGTTGTGAATGATTCGATTATTTTAGTGAGCTTTTATAAAGCACTAAGGGAGTCGGGTCTTGCTGTAAATAAGGCTTTGGAAGAAGCTGCGGTGCAAAGGGTACGTGCTGTTCTATTGACATCATTAACCACTATTGCAGGTTTAACACCTTTGTTATTTGAGACGTCATTGCAAGCACAGTTTTTAATTCCAATGGCGACTGCTATTGCATTTGGTTTGATGTTTTCAACATTCTTGATTCTATTTGTTGTTCCAGCCATGTTGTCACTTTATGAGCATTTTATTGAGTGGCGTATAGCTAAGTCAAAAGCAAGCTCAGTTGTGGATGTTAAAATGGAATCTGTAACCTAGGGGTGTACAGATTAAATTGCTTGTTTTTGGACAAGCCAAATTTTCAGCATCAAGGCGTTTTATCGCAGGCGAGTGTCAATACGGCAAGAAAAAACAAAGCAGAGGTTGGGAATTTGGCGTAGGCCCCTTCGGGCGGACCTTCAAAAGGTATCTTCGTTGTTGGTCTTCTTGAAGAGGGCGAACCATTGCCTGCAAAGTCTACCTAGAATCTACTCCCTTAAAGTTCAAGCAGAATCTCAAGCTATTTGATCAGCACTTCCCTAACTGTAAAGCAAGTTTCATAATTGTGTCACCTAGGTTTATCCTGGGTCTTTTATATTGGTTGATAAGAAATACCAGAAGAACGTTAACCGTGAAACGCTGGTATAGCATACTTAATCGGCTCTCATGCTTATAAAATCTCATGATCTATATCATTTTTGTTTAGTAAAAAAGGCAATGAATGTATAAGAAAACTTGATGATTTTGTCATTTTGAGAGAGAATAATCGTCCAAATTTATATTGTAGTTATATTTAAAGGGTTTATCTCAATCTAAACACTGTGTAGAAACAGCCTGATTACGGAGATAAATTAAGACTGCAAGTACCGAATTTTTAAAAATGTTGAGGAAGTTGTATGGCAACTCGTAGAGATCTAGCAAATGCAATCCGTGCTTTAAGTATGGATGCAGTTCAAAAAGCAAATTCTGGTCACCCTGGTGCACCGATGGGTATGGCGGATATCGCTGAAGTATTGTGGAATAGTCACATGAAATTCAACCCAACTAACTCTAAGTGGTTTGACCGCGACCGTTTCGTTCTTTCTAACGGACACGGTTCAATGCTTATGTATTCTCTATTACATCTTGCTGGTTTTGACTTAAGCATGGAAGACATCAAGCAATTCCGTCAGTTGCACTCTAAAACTGCTGGTCACCCTGAATATGGTTATGCAGAAGGGATTGAAACAACAACGGGTCCTTTAGGGCAAGGTATCACTAACGCTGTAGGTATGGCAATTGCTGAACGTACTTTAGCGGCTCAGTTCAATAAGCCTGGTCATGAAATTGTTGACCATAATACTTATGTATTTATGGGTGATGGTTGTTTAATGGAAGGTCTTTCTCATGAAGCAGCGGCAATGGCCGGGACTTTAGGTCTTGGTAAGCTAATCGCATTCTGGGATGATAATGATATTTCTATCGATGGTAATATCGGTGACTGGATGGAAAAAGGTGTTCCTGGTCGTTTCGTATCTTATGATTGGCACGTTATTCCTAACGTTGATGGTCACGATGCAGAAGCAATCAATGCAGCGATTGAAGAAGCTAAGAAAGTCACTGATAAGCCTACGTTGATTTGTACTAAAACAGTAATCGGTTTTGGTTCTCCTAATAAATGTGGTACTTACTCTTGTCACGGTGCGCCACTAGGTGATGAAGAAATCGATCTAGTACGTAAAGAACTAGGATGGACAGCAGCGCCATTCGAAATTCCAGATGATATCTACGCTGGTTGGGATCATAAAGAGCAAGGTGCTAAAGATGAAGCGGCTTGGAATGACAAGTTTGCAGCATATAAAGCAGCTTACCCTGCTGAAGCGGCAGAGTTTGAACGTCGTATGGCGGGTGATTTACCAGCTAACTTCGAAGTGGATTTTGATGCGTTTATCGCTAAGACTCAAGAAGAGTCTCCAAAGCTAGCATCTCGTCAAGCTTCTCAGAAAGCCATTGAACAGCTTGGCTCTATGTTGCCAGAAATGTTCGGTGGTTCTGCTGACTTAACAGGTTCTAACCTAACTAACTGGTCTAAGATGGTTAAGGTGAATAAAGAAAACGCGAATGGTAACTACCTATCTTGGGGTGTACGTGAATTCGGTATGGCTCACATGATGAACGGTATGGTTCTTCACGGTGGTTTCAAAGTATTCGGTGGAACATTCTTTATGTTTATGGAATTCATGCGTAACGCGTTACGTATGTCTGCATTAATGAAAATCGGTACTATCTATGTTTATACTCATGACTCTATCGGTCTAGGTGAAGATGGTCCTACTCACCAGCCAGTTGAGCAGTTAGCAACAATGCGTGTTATCCCTAACTTCCAGACATGGCGTGGTTGTGATGCGGTTGAGTCTGCGGTTTCGTGGAAAATGGCAGTTATGCGTGATAAAGCACCAACAGCATTAGTATTCTCTCGTCAGGCTCTTGAGCCAATGGCACGTACTGCTGAACAAGTTAAGAACATCGAAAAAGGTGGTTACGTACTGAAAGATTGTGAAGGTACGCCAGATATTATCTTTATAGCTACTGGTTCTGAAGTAGGTCTAGCTGTTGAAGCAGCTGAAGCAATGGATGCAAACGTACGTGTTGTTTCTATGCCATGTACAGATGCTTATGACGAGCAAGAACAAGCTTATAAAGATTCTGTTCTTATTCCTGGTGTTAAGCGTGTAGCAATCGAAGCCGGTGTTGCTGATGGTTGGTACAAATACGTTGGCCTTGAAGGCGGAACAGTTTGTATGTCTACTTTTGGTGAATCTGCGCCTGCAAACGAACTATTTGAAATGTTTGGTTTCACTGTAGAGAACGTTGTTGCAACAGCAAACAAGGTTTTAGGTAAGTAATTAAATAGGCCGTCTTAATGACGGCTTAATTGTTTACAGTAAATAATAAATTTTTTTAAAGTCAGGTCTTCTTCTTTAATGTTAGCAGGCCTGGTATAAATTGGAGTAAAACTCAATGACTATTAAAGTTGGTATTAACGGTTTCGGCCGTATCGGTCGTATGGCTTTCCGTGCAGCGGCACAAGATTTTCAAAACATCGAAGTTGTTGCAATCAATGATTTACTAGATCCTGAATACTTAGCTTATATGCTTAAGTATGATTCAGTACACGGTCGTTTTGATGGTGATGTTTCTGTTGTTGACGGTAACCTAGTTGTAAACGGTAAGACTATCCGTATCACAGCTGAGCGTAACCCTGCTGACCTAGCTTGGTCTGATGTAGGTGCTGACCTAGTTATCGAATGTACAGGTTTCTTCCTAACTGAAGAATCTTGTCAAGCTCACCTTGATGCAGGTGCTAAAAAAGTAGTTCAGTCTGCTCCTTCTAAAGATCACACACCGATGTTCGTATATGGTGTTAACCATGAAGAATACAATGGTCAAGCAATTGTTTCTGCTGCTTCTTGTACAACTAATGGTCTTGCGCCAGTTGCTAAAGTACTTAACGATAGCTTCGGTATCAAACGTGGTCTTATGACTACTGTTCACGCAGCTACAGCGACTCAGAAAACAGTTGATGGTCCTTCTATGAAAGACTGGCGTGGTGGTCGTGGTATTCTTGAGAATATCATCCCATCATCTACTGGTGCGGCAAAAGCGGTAGGTAAAGTACTTCCTGCTCTTAACGGTAAACTAACTGGTATGGCGTTCCGTGTACCTACTTCTGACGTTTCTGTTGTTGACTTAACTGTTGAACTAGAGAATGAAGCATCTTACGATGATATCTGTGCAGCTATGAAAGCAGCTTCTGAAGGTCCAATGGCTGGTGTTCTTGGTTATACTGAAGAAGCAAACGTTTCTACAGATTTCCGTGGTGATGCTCACCCATCTACTTTTGATGCAAAAGCAGGTATCGCACTAGACCCAACTTTCGTTAAAGTTGTTGCTTGGTATGATAACGAGTATGGTTACACATGTAACATGATGCGAGTAGTAGAACACGTAGGAAAATAAGCCTTATCTCATTCCATTAAGCAGCTCATTTCTTCGTTAGAAACGGTCGTGTGCTATTTGCACACTCCCTTTTTCTGCCTTGAACTGAACAGCTTACTGGAAGAGCGAAAGCTCATTTTGTTTTGGGGTGGTTCTATATCACCTCAAATTAAATTTTCTTGTTTGTATTTTGTTTTGAGTATAAAAAAGTAAATTTAATTTAATCCAATGCTGTTTCAATCAGAAACAGTTTTAACTTTAAGAAAGAGGACTCAACATGTCTGTAATTAAGATGTCTGATCTAGATTTAGCTGGTAAGCGCGTACTTATTCGTGAAGACCTTAACGTTCCAGTTAAAGACGGTAAAGTAACTTCTGATGCACGTATCCGTGCTTCATTACCTACAATTAAAATGGCAGCGGATGCTGGTGCTAAGGTAATGTTAATGTCTCACCTGGGTCGTCCAACTGAAGGTGAATATGCAGAAGAGTTCTCTCTTGCTCCTGTAGCGGCTGATTTAACAGCAAAATTAGGTAAAGAAGTACGTCTTGTTAAAGATTACCTAGATGGTGGTTTTGATGTAGCTGAAGGTGAAGTGGTTCTTTTAGAGAACGTTCGTTTCAACGTTGGTGAAAAGAAAAACACTGAAGAGCTTTCAAAAAAATATGCCGCTTTGTGTGATGTATATGTAATGGATGCGTTTGGGACAGCTCACCGTGCTCAAGCTTCTACGCACGGTGCTGGTGCATTTGCGGATACTGCATGTGCAGGTCCATTATTAGCAGCAGAATTAGACGCATTAGGTAAAGCGTTAAATAATCCAGCGCGCCCAATGGTGGCAATTGTTGGTGGTTCTAAAGTTTCAACTAAGTTGACTGTTCTTGAGTCTCTATCTGAAAAAGTAGATCAGCTAGTTGTAGGTGGTGGTATTGCTAACACATTTATCGAAGCGGCAGGCTACAACGTTGGTAAGTCTCTATCTGAATCAGATTTAGTGCCTACTTGTAATAAGCTAAATGAAATCATGGAAGCTCGTGGAGCGGCGATTCCGTTAGCTTCTGATGTGGTTTGTGGTAAAGAGTTCTCTGAAACTGCAGCGGCTGAAACTAAAAATGTTTCAGAAGTTTGTGATGATGACATGATTTTTGATATCGGTCCTGATTCTGCAGCTGAGCTTGCTGAAATTATCAAAAACGCAGGAACTGTTGTTTGGAACGGTCCAGTAGGTGTATTTGAGTTTGATCAGTTTGGTGAAGGTACTAAAGCAATTTCTATGGCGATTGCTGAATCTTCAGCGTTCTCTATTGCAGGTGGGGGTGATACTTTAGCGGCAATTGATAAGTACGATATCGCTGATAAGGTTTCTTATATCTCTACTGGTGGTGGAGCTTTCCTAGAGTTCTTGGAAGGTAAAGAGTTACCAGCGGTAACTATGCTAGAAGCGGCGGCAAAATAATTTATTAGTCGATAATAGTATTTGGTCTGTTGCAAGATATGTGCATCAGGCCTAAATTATGAATATAGCTCAATTTTAAATTTGCGCTATGTAATTTTAATGTCACGTAGATTTGTTAAATTAACTTTGTTCATAAAAGAGGGTGACTCGGTAAGTAAACATTGGATGCTTCAGCCAAATGGCTGATTGTTGAGTACTTCAGTTTATTTTGCGAGACATCTTTTTTGGACAATAACAAATCCAAATATTTATAAGGTAAAAAATAAAAATGCCAAGTGGTTTAAGAAGAACAAAAATCGTTGCAACTTTAGGTCCAGCTACAGACCGTGAAGGTGAATTAGAAAAAATTATTAAAGCGGGCGTTGATGTTGTACGTATCAATATGTCTCATGGTAATCCAGAAGAGCATAAAGGTCGTGCACAAGCGGTTCGTGAACTTGCTGAAAAGTTTGATAGACAAGTTGGTGTTCTAGTTGATTTACAAGGGCCTAAAATTCGTATTGCGCGTTTTGCAGATGACAAGATTCTGTTGAAAGCAGGTGATAAATTCGCTCTTGATAACAATGTTGATAACAATTCTGGTAATCAGCATGAAGTAGGGCTGACATATAAGAACCTACCATATGATGTTAAGGCGGGTGATAAATTATTATTAGATGACGGCCGTTTAGTATTTGAAGTGGTTGATGTTGTTGATGAGCGTGTTAATTGTACTGTTGTTGTAGGTGGTACGCTTTCTAACAATAAGGGTATCAACTTAGCTGGTGGTGGTTTATCTGCTGCAGCTCTAACGGATAAAGATAAAGAAGATATTATTACTGCAGCAGAGATTGATGCTGACTATTTAGCGCTCTCTTTCCCTCGTTCAGCTGAAGATGTTGAATATTGCCGTTCCCTTGCTCAAAAGGCTGGTTTGGAATGTGGCATTGTATCTAAAGTAGAGCGTGCAGAAGCGGTTGCTGATGACGCAACACTTGATGGTATTATTTTAGCCTCTGATGTTATTATGATTGCGCGTGGTGACTTAGGTGTTGAAGTAGGTGATGCTCAATTACCAGCACTACAGAAAAAAATGATTAAACGTTCACGTCAACTAAATCGTGTAACGATTACAGCAACGCAAATGATGGAAACCATGATTGATAATGCTATCCCTACACGTGCGGAAGTATTTGACGTTGCAAATGCGGTTATGGATGGTACCGATGCTGTAATGCTTTCAGGTGAAACGGCCACTGGTCATTCACCAAGCCTTGTTATTGAAACAATGGGTAATATTTGTCGTGAAGCCGAGAAGTCGCGTACTTCACGTGAGTCGACTCATCGTATTGATGAATCATTTACAGCGGTAGACGAAACCATTGCAATGGCTTCAATGTATTCTGCTAACCACTTTGGTGTTAAATGCATCGCAGCTTTAACTGAATCTGGAAATACAGCATTACTTATGTCACGTATCAGTTCTGGTATGCCAATCATTGCGATGACTCCTCATTTAGACACACGTCGTAAAGTAACATTGTTCCGTGGTGTTTATCCGTCGACTTTAACTTATGATGGATTGAATGATGATGAAGTTAAATCTGCAATCTTAGAGAAAATTAAAGAATTTGGTATCGCTAAATCTGGTGATCTTATTCTTATGACCCGTGGTGAAGTAAACGGTACCATGGGTGGAACTAATAAAATGGAAATTGTAAAACTTCCATAAAACTTCTTTGTAATTAATGCTTTTACAAGTCTTAAGGTATTAATTGAGTTGGCTAGCTTGGCAAAGCTTGTTAAACTAAAAAGATAATTTTTTTGAAAATCAACTATAGGAGTCTCGCACATGGCGATGATTACACTTCGTGAATTAATGGACTACGCAGCAGAAAACAGTTTTGGTATGCCTGCGTTTAACGTAAACAACATGGAACAAGTTCGTGCAATCATGCGCGCTGCTGACGCTGTAGATTCTCCAGTAATCCTTCAGGGTTCTGCAGGTGCTCGTAAGTACGCTGGTGAGCCAATGCTTCGTCACATGGTAGCGGCTGCTGTTGAAATGTACCCACATATTCCTGTGGTTATGCACCAGGATCACGGTTCTGATGTTGGCGTATGTCTACGTGCAATTCAGTCTGGCTTCACATCTGTAATGATGGATGGTTCTCTTGAGTCTGACATGAAAACTCCAGCTTCTTACGAGTACAATGCTGGTATCACTGCTGAAGTAGTGAAAATCGCACACGCTGGTGGTGTTTCTGTTGAGGGTGAGCTTGGTTGCCTAGGTTCATTAGAAACAGGAATGATGGGTGAAGAAGATGGTCATGGTTCTGATGAGAAGCTTGGTATGGATAGCTTATTAACAGATCCAGAAGAAGCTGCACAATTCGTAAAAGATACTAACGTTGATGCTTTAGCTGTAGCGGTAGGTACTTCACACGGTGCATATAAGTTTACTTCTAAGCCTTCTGATGATGTTCTTAAGATCGACCAGATTGCTAAGATTCACGCACGCATCCCTGATACTCACATCGTAATGCACGGTTCTTCTTCTGTTCCTGAAGAGTGGTTAGAAACAATCAATAACTACGGTGGTGACATGGGACAAACTTATGGTGTGCCAGTTGAAGCAATCGTTGAAGGTATTAAGTATGGTGTTCGTAAGGTAAATATCGATACTGATCTACGTATGGCATCTACTGGTGCAATCCGTAAGCACTTAACTGAGAACCCAGCTAACTTTGATCCTCGTAAATTCTTCAATGCTGCAGAAAATGCTATGATGGAAATCTGTAAAGCACGTTTTGAAGCATTTGGTTGTGCAGGTCACGCATCAAAAATTAAGGCTGTAGGTCTTGAAGAAATGCAAGCTCGTTACGCTTCAGGTTCACTTAACCAAACTGTTAAATAATTAACTGTTACGTTAAGAGTTAAAAGCCCGCTTTATGCGGGCTTTTTTGTTATTCCATGGTAGGTTGATTTAAAAACGTACCTAAATTGTCAGGATAAATGAAAATGAGTACTAAACAAGTTTTGAATTTTGAAGTTTCCCAAAGTAACTTTAATTCTGTTGTGCTGATGAATTCATACAAATTGCCCGTTGTTGTATTGTTTATGAGTCCAAGTAATGTAGTGTGTTTAGAGCTGGAGAGTATGCTTGCAGAATGTGCTAAAGAGTTTGCTGGTCAGTTCATACTCGCTAGAGTAGATATAGATATGGATGCTGATTTAAAAGAACAGTATGACATTACCAATGTTCCAACCATCAAGGTTTTTAAAGACAGTGAGATGGTTCATCAGGAGTTTGGTATGGTAGATGAATCAGAAATAGCTAAGATGCTCAAGGGCTTTGGCATCTATAGAGCCTCGGATGAATTACGAGAACAGGCCAGTGCGTTGAATGCACAAGGTGATACAAATGGGGCTATTCAAAAACTAACAGAAGCAATTCAACAGGATCCTGGTAATGCACGTGTTGTATTAGATATGACGCAATTACTGCTTGATATTAATCTTGTGGACGATGCTGTTGGTTTATTTAACCGGCTACCAGATAAACACAAAAACTCAGATGCTGGAAAACTAATTATTGGTCAAGTGACGTTTAAAAACTTAGCAGAGAAAACGCCTGGAATTAATAGTCTTGTAAAAGCATTGGAAGAGGATGAGAATGATATAGACGCACAGTTTTATTTAGCAGTTTGCTATGTGGCAGAACGTGATTTTGAACAAGCACTAGATAATGCATTCAAAGTATTGTCAGTAGATCCAGATTACAAAGATGGAGCTTCACAAGAATTAATTGTTACTATCATAAATATGTTGGATATTTATGATCCAGAAGCAGCTAAAAAGGCTCGTCGTAACTTGGCAAATATCGTAAATGGATAGTTTAGAAGTAAATCTCATAACTTTACCAAAACAATAAATCAAAATAACCACTCTGTGAACAGTTCAAAAAAAGAGAGTTAATGAAAAAAACGGGGGTCTGATACCTTTATTTTTTTAAGGTAATTAAAAAGTCTTCTATCAGTTTTTTTCTTAACTCAAAATTCATCCCGTTATGAGTACTCAGCAAGTTTTTTAGTGGTGAAAATACTCCGCCATCAAGCCCATTTGTCGTAGTTGGAATTTTCATTTGTAATTGCTTTTGATAAGTAAATATATACGGCATATTTGTTTTTAAACTGCGGTATGCAGATCTCACTCTTCGGTGTTTATAACTCCAGCGATTTGAGTGCTCATGATAGGTTTTTTCATTCAAAAAACGCTCATGTTTTGAAAACCATCCCTCCAACATTTCTTTAAATAAAGCTTCATCAACATATTGAATATATGCAGCAATTTCTTTTAAATCCTTTGCGGGGTTTAGCTTTGGGTTCTTGGTTAAGTAACGTGTTATCGTTGCCTATATATGAAATAGACATAATTGTACAGGAATACCGTCAAATGCTTGAATCAAGCCTCTTCGATCATCTAATACCACGCCTTTGATACAGAATCCTTGACTTTCAATTTGTTGCTTTAAAACAAGGTAATCTTGAATCGTTTTAGTATGAATATACTGCCAGCCCACAACTTTAGATGTTATTGAATCTTTAAAGACAAGCACCCCAAACTTATCTATGCGTTTACCCAAAAATGTAGCATATGCAATAAGGATAATACTTCAAGGTTGGGAGTCGTTCTAGTGGGTTTATAGTGAGTTATCCATGAAGGAATAGTAGGGATGCTTACTTGATATTTTTCTGACAAACATTGAAGTGTTTGTCTTTGATAGAAGTATTCTTTAAAGACTTTATCAAGGTACCTTTTGGGGTTTCGTTTGAGTTGAAATTTTGAATGACAGTTATGGCAAAAGTAACGCTGAATACTGTTACGTTTGCCTATTTCTTTGGTGGCATTTGAGGTGCATTTGGGGCATTTTTTTGTAAACTTTTAAAACTCATTATAAAACTTTACCTAAAATCCGTTTATTTTAAACACGTTACACCTAAAAAGAGACCCCAGATTTTTTCATTAACTCAAAAAAGAAAATAGGATCTTAATCTGTTAACAAGAGTGGAATAACTATTAAATTTATATAGCCACATAAATATTTTATATTGAAATCTTGTTCTATTTTTTAATTAAAATCTGCATTTCAAATTAGTTTTACATTTCACCTAATTATTTATTTATATTTTTTTATTGATTAAAAACAATCTCTTATGAATGTAATCTTATTTTACTTTTATATAATTATTATAGATTTAGATCTTTGAATTCTCATAACGTAGTAAAAGTTTAATATTTTGATGTTTGAAATTTTCATTTAGATAAGTTAGTGTGTTCACCACTATTGAGCTAGTCATGATGTAGAACTTGATATATAGATAGCAGTCAATGTTTCATATCAGTTTTTATGATTAGTCAATGAAAAAGAATTTTCCTATAATTCATAGCGAATTCAACCCACTCCCAAATTAAGGAGAGCACTTATGGCTAAGACTTTTGATGCTGGTGTCCAGGATTACAAATTAACATATTGGACCCCAGATTATGTTCCGCTAGATACAGATTTACTAGCGTGTTTTAAAGTAGTTACACAGGAAGGTGTACCACGTGAAGAAGCTGCTGCTGCAGTAGCTGCTGAATCTTCAACTGGTACTTGGACAACAGTTTGGACTGACTTGTTGACAGATATGGAATTTTATAAAGGTAAGTGTTACCGCATTGAAGACGTTCCTGGTGATCCATCAGCGTTCTACGCATTTATTGCTTACCCATTAGACCTTTTCGAAGAAGGTTCTGTTGTTAACGTTCTTACTTCACTTGTTGGTAATGTATTCGGATTTAAAGCTGTACGTTCACTACGTTTAGAAGATTTACGTTTCCCAATCGCATTCATTAAAACTTGTGGTGGACCACCAAGCGGTATCCAAGTTGAGCGTGATAAGTTAAACAAATATGGTCGTCCAATGTTAGGTTGTACTATCAAGCCTAAGCTAGGTCTTTCTGCTAAGAACTACGGTCGTGCAGTATACGAGTGCCTACGTGGTGGTCTAGATTTAACAAAAGATGATGAAAACATCAACTCACAGCCTTTCCAGCGTTGGAGAGATCGTTTTGAGTTTGTAGCTGAAGCTGTTGATAAAGCGCAAGCGCAAACTGGTGAAGTAAAAGGTCACTACTTAAACGTAACAGCTGGTAGCGTTGAAGAAATGATGAAACGTGCTGAGTTCGCTAAAGAACTAGGTCAGCCAATCATCATGCATGACTTCTTAACTGCTGGTTTTACAGCTAACACAACATTAGCTAACTGGTGTCGTGATAACGGAATGTTATTACACATTCACCGTGCAATGCACGCAGTAATTGACCGTAACCCACATCACGGTATTCACTTCCGCGTACTAGCTAAGTGTCTACGTCTGTCTGGTGGTGATCACCTTCACACAGGTACTGTTGTAGGTAAGCTTGAAGGTGACCGTGCGTCAACTCTAGGTTTTGTTGATCAGTTACGTGAAGCATTCGTTCCTGAAGATCGTTCACGTGGTGTATTCTTCGACCAAGACTGGGGCTCAATGCCTGGTGTAATGGCCGTTGCTTCTGGTGGTATTCACGTATGGCACATGCCTGCGCTTGTAAACATCTTTGGTGATGATTCAGTACTTCAGTTTGGTGGTGGTACACAGGGTCACCCTGGTGGTAACGCAGCGGGTGCAGCAGCAAACCGTGTTGCTCTTGAAGCTTGTGTTAAAGCACGTAACGAAGGTCGTGATTTAGAAAGAGAAGGTGCGGATATCCTTCGTGATGCAGCACGTCATAGTAAAGAACTAGCAGTTGCTCTTGATACTTGGAAAGAGATCGTGTTTGAGTTCGATACAGTTGATAAGTTAGACGGTTAGTCGTTAACTACAATCAATTAAATTAAAAGTATTAAGGAGAAATATTATGAGTACTGAATACGGTATTGCATTAGGAATGATTGAAACTCGTGGTCTAGTACCAGCTATTGAAGCTGCAGATGCTATGACTAAGGCGGCAGAAGTACGTCTAGTAAGTCGTGATTTTGTTGGTGGTGGTTACGTAACTGTTATGGTTCGTGGTGAAACTGGTGCGGTTAACGCAGCGGTACGTGCTGGTGCTGATGCTTGTGAACGCGTTGGTGACGGACTTGTAGCTGCTCACATCATTGCGCGCCCTCACAAAGAAGTTGAGCCAGTATTAACTTCTGACGCTAAGTAAGATAAGGAGACAGAATTATGTCAACAATGATGCAGTATGATGACTATCAGACTAAATCTACTTTAGAAACATTCGGATTCATTCCTGAGTTAACTTCTGATGAGATTTACGACCAGATTGTATACATTATCAACCAAGGTTGGACTCCTGCACTTGAGCACGAAGAGCCTGCTCTAGCTTCAGATATTTACTGGGGTATGTGGAAGTTACCATTCTTTGGTATGCGTGATCCAAACGAAGTTCTTGCTGAAATTGACCAGTGTCGTTCTATGTATCCTAACCACATCATTCGTGTTGTTGGTTACGATAACTACACACAGTGTCAAGGACATAACTTTGTGGTTTACCGTCCAAGAGGCATGTAATCCAATTTTTTCTGGAATTTTAAGGAGGCTTTAGCATGAGTGGAAATTCTACGCTAAGCGGGCGCGAACAAGCTCGAGCACACCGTCAGGGACAAAAAAGTGGAAAGAACGGGAAGGCAACTTCTCCAGTCACTCCAGCTGCACGTCCTACGGCGAAAGTCGCTCCGGCAAAAGCTGCGCCAGTTGCTGCTAAGTCACCTGTTAGACGCCAAGTTGCCCCGGTTGCTGCACCAGTTGCAGTAGCGGGTGGTCGTGCGGCTGCTAAGCAGGCTAGACAGCAACAAAAATCCGGAAAAGTATCACAACAAACACAGAGTACACCTGATCCAAGACGTGGTGCTAAACAGCGTAAAAAGCCTGAAGAAATGATTGAACAAAAATCAAGTTCTAAAGCAAGTGCGCCTGAAGCAACTACACGTCGTACGACCGACCGCAAGGTAAAACCTAAGGCTGAGCCTATTGCTCAATCTGGTGGTCGTAACGTGGCTAAGGCCTGGCGTCAAGCTGGTGCTCAAGGCCGTGTTGGTCAGGATGCTTACAAATCTAAAGGTACGCAGTCAGGTGCTTTAGCTAAAATGGCTAACCCTGGAGCTTCTACACGAGAAATCGCAAGAAAAATTCGTGCAGACAAGTGTACTAAAGGAAAGTCTGGTTGTGCGCCAACAGAAACAGCTAGTGCGAGACGTGTTCGCCAGTCTAAAGATCGAAGTTCTTCTTCGGTTCAGGCGGGTGAGTCGAAAACGCTTAGCGGGCAAAATGTTTCTGGAACTCTGATTGGCCAAGGTAATAAGGTTATGACGGGTGCTGAAACAGGTGCATGTAAGGTTGTAAGTGGTACTGAATATTTAGGTGCAGAAGAATTTTCAATGCACTGTGATACAACACCAAATCCAAAACCGGCAAAAATTACAATGACACAAACTACTCATGGTCAAACCATTAGTGGAAATGAAGTTGGTAATTCTAAGAGTGTAACTGGACATACTGCAGGTCAGTGTTCATCCATTACAGGAACAGAATATATTCCAGCGGATCAGTCAGCGTTATTTTGTGGTACTGAAACTCCTGTAAAAAATGCTGGTAAAGCATTTACCGTTATGAGTCCTGCAACACAATCTGCAGACCGCTCAAATGTGACAGGTGGTGAAGGTTATAAGTCACAATCAACTACGATTCGTCCAGAAGGTGCTCCAAAGAAAGTCGTTATGTCGCAAACAGCGATGGGTAATATGACTTCTGGAACACAAGTTGGTCGATTAGAAGATGTGACAGGTACTGAAGCAGGCTCTTGTAAATCTGTGACAGGTACTGGTTATCAAAGTGCGGAAGAAGCTGAAACATTATGTGATGCTCCTGCTGCAACACCAGCAAACAAGGTGACTGTTTCTGGTACTCAGGGCGGACAAATCGTTACGGGTGACCGTAGCGGGGGAAACGCTGATATGACAGGAGCCGAAAGCGGATCTTGTCAGTCTATTAGCGGAACTGCCTATATGGGTACTGAATCGTTAGCGATGTGTTCAACTGAACAACAAGCTGCGATAGAAAAGCGTCAGCGTATGGGAGCTAATCATGCGGTGTCTGGTGTTCAACCAGGGCCGACTGGATTGACAGGTGCTCAAAAGGGTGCATGTTCATTAGTTTCTGGTACTCATTACCAAGGTGATGATCAAACTTCAATGGTTTGTAATACTTCAAATGTATCACAGCCTGGAGAGTCTGACTTCCCTCAGATGATGGGTTCTATTATGCCGACTGCTGCAACAGCACAAGCTGTAACTCCTGCTCCGGTAGAAATGCCAGCCGCTCCTGCTCCGCAGGAAACTGGTTCAAGAATTACTGGAGATGGTTGGGATAGAGGAAGCAAGGTTACTGGCACTGAAGGGCCATGGGCTGCGCAACGTAATGCTTCTATCCGTGGTGCTCAAGTACAAGCTCCAATGGGTGCAAGTCAATTTAGACCTGTGGCTATGGAAGAAGTACCTCAGAGCCCAATTACAGGTTCATCTGGTAACACACATGTTGGTGCTAAAGTAACACTTTCTGGTGGGTCAAGAGCCTAGTTGCAGTAGTTTTATGTTGAATAGAAGAAGAAAAAAACAAATTGAATTTGGTAAACGCTCACAGAGAAAGGGTAGATATCAAAACTTAGGGTCTGCTGGATTACAAAATAATATCCTGTCAGAGGTTGGATCTTCTTCTCTTTCACCGCATAATACTCAGTCGTTAGTCAATGTTTCACAAAACGAAATGTTAAGGGACTATGAATCTCGAACTAAATTGTTATTCGATGATATCGAACCAGTTTTAAAAGAGATTCTAAGTCACCAAACACGAAGTGGTTTCAAACGTTGGGCTAATGAACAACTGTTCTTACACTTAGGTGTTAAGCTTGAAGAAGCTGCATGGGATATGGACGAGAGTTCGAACTCATATAGCTTTTTTCAAGACTTATTTTCCCAAATTGTGTTCAAACAATTTTTGAGAATGTCTGAAGACTTTTTTAATAATGATCCTTTGCAGGGTCAAAATCGTAAAGAAGCCGAAGAGATTTTTAGAGAAGCTGGAATTCATGCACTGGATATAACACCTTGTGCTGATGGAAGGTTAGCTCATTTTATTAGTTACGTTTTAAGATTGCCTTATTCTGTAGCTAGAAGAAAAGCACACGCTGGCGCTTTATTTGACGTTAGTGAAAGTGTTAGAAATTGGGTGTTCATAGAACACAGCCGTTTTCGTGAAGGTATGCCAAATAATGCGGCAGAACCTACTCGTTTTTTAAAAATGGCCGTCTATCATTATTCAAAGGTAGATCCATCTCATCAGGGATGTGCTGCTCATGGAAGTGATGACAAAAAAGCAGCTGAAGCCGCTAAGGCAAAGCTCCAAGATTTTAGACAAGCAATCGAAAATAGATTCGGTTGTGGTTCAACAGTTGAAACAATGCTAATTGGTTTAAATACGGATAACGATACTTTAAAAGTTCATATCCCCAATCAGCAAGGACAGGTTTGCTTAGATCGTTATATTGAAACTGATCAGCTATACAGTAATGCAACCAATATGAGTGCTTCAGAAGCACGTGTATTGATAGAATCAGAAATTGATAACTGCAACCTACAAAAAAATTCAACTATACCTCGACCAGAGCTAAAAAAGTTAATTGCTTGGCTTGTTACAAATAATTTTTCGCAAATACAATATGTGAAAGAATATGAGCAAGGTCTTTATGAAGATATTGGCCATGCTGAAAGATTTATAGGTATTGGTAACGGATTCGAAGAAGTTCAGTTGCGTAATTTATGTTATTACAGTTTCTTAGATACGATAGAAGAAGGTGTAAATGATATTGATGTTGGAATCAAAATCTTTAAAGGCTTAAATGTAAAACGTGGTTTACCAATTCCTATTATAATTCGTTGTGACTATGACGGCAGGGTGCCAGGCTCTAAAACCAGAGCAGTAGAGAAAGCCCGTAGAATAGAGAAGGCGGTTCATAGTCGTTACCAGGAGTTATCATCTTGTGGTTTGTTACAAACCATGGGTACGTTACGGGATAACACAGGTGCTCGGCCCGCAGAAAAACTGATTTAACTTACATTGAGACCCTGAACAACGGAGTTTGCTATGAAAATATATAAAGTTGACAGTGCGCTTGTTTCTACAAACCGTATTGCAATGATGGAACATAAACCACTTCTTGTACTAAGAGAAAAAGAAGGTGGGACTCCAATGGTAGCAGTTGATCCTATCGGTTGTAAACCAGGTGACTGGGTTCTGTGTTGTGGTAGTTCGGCAGCACGAGATGCAACAGGTGTTAAAGGCTATCCTAGTGATTTAACGATTGTCGGTATAATCGATAAGTGGGAAGAGACTCGCGATGGAAATTCATCAAGTTAAAGCACAATTGGTATTGACTAGTCGATTAGATGACTTAGGCCACCTGCCAATAAAAGTCTTAACCAGTATGTCTGGTAGTACTTTGGCAGCAATGGATCCTATTGGAGTTAAAGAAGGTGATTATGTTTTTACAATCGCCAACTCCGCAGCCAGAGATGCTGCAGGCGACAAACGGTATCTAACAGATTTAACGGTTGCGGGCATCATTGATGGCTGGAAACCATAATTTTATTTAAACATTGAAAGTAACAAACTCTGAAGGAGAAAAATATGAGCACTGAATACGGAATCGCTCTAGGAATGATTGAAACTCGCGGTTTAGTTCCTGCGATTGAAGCAGCAGATGCTATGACTAAGGCGGCTGAAGTTCGTCTAGTAAGTCGTGAATTTGTTGGTGGTGGTTATGTAACTGTTTTAGTACGTGGTGAAACAGGAGCAGTTAACGCAGCAGTTCGTGCTGGTGCTGATGCTTGTGAACGTGTAGGTGACGGTCTTGTAGCTGCTCACATCATTGCACGTCCTCACAATGAAGTTGAATCTGTAATTACAAAATAATTTCATTATTTTAGGAGAAAAAAATGAGTACTGAATTTGGTATTGCATTAGGAATGATTGAAACTCGTGGTTTAGTACCAGCTATTGAAGCTGCAGATGCTATGACCAAAGCAGCAGAAGTACGCCTAGTAAGTCGTGATTTTGTTGGTGGTGGATACGTAACTGTAATGGTTCGTGGTGAAACAGGCGCAGTAAACGCAGCAGTTCGTGCTGGTGCTGATGCTTGTGAACGTGTAGGTGACGGTCTTGTAGCTGCTCACATTATTGCTCGTCCTCACAATGAAGTTGAGTCTGCAATTAGCACTAAATAAGTTTTTTTCATTGGGTATTTTATTAATACCTCAGAGTTTAGGAGATACATATGCATAATTCATCAGGAATGCCGGGTGGTGTAATGCCTGGCGCTGGTGCTTATCCTCATATGGCCGGAGTACAATCGACTGTTGCAAACAGTCAGATACTTGGTTATCTAGGACGTGCGTTAAGCTTGGAAATGTCTGCTGGTCAGCACTACCTTGCACAAGCATCTCTGGCTAAGACTAGAAATGAACTTAATTATGCCGAGGCTTTTGTTACCTTGGCAAATGAAGAATTTCAACACGCTAACCTATTAACAGATCGTATGGTATCTCAAGGTGCTTTACCCGGAGGAAGTGTCTTACGACCTGCTTCACCTGCGACAAATGTTATTGAAGCTTTAAGAAGTTGTGAAGAACGTGAAGTAGCATTAATTCAACTTTATTCAGAAGCAACTCAATATTGCGCCAATTTAGGAGCGAGTGAAGATCATGCTCTTTTCAGTAAGCTACTGGAAGAAGAACAAGCTCAGTTAATGAGAGTGCATGCATGGTTAGAAGAGTATTATCAGTCTCTTACTGCGTCTCAACAGCCAAATAGGAGCTTTGTGTGAACGAACGTTGGAAACAAAAGGGTCGTCCAGTAAGTTTGGATACCCGCTTTGACTTTGAAGACTATGATACTCTCAGATTGTTTTTAGACGATTTAGCGGATGTTTCTGAAAAACTGGACCATCATGCAAATATTAGCTTTGGAAGAACGCATGTTTCTGTCATTATTTATTCTTCAAGTGAAGAATTGGATGATAAAGATATTGCGCTAGCCGAAGGAATTGACGAAAGTTTCCAGCGTGTCACAGCAAAATCATAATGGAGAATATCTGATGGCCACAACAAAGACAGCTGCATCAGCAGCAAAGAAAACAACAACTGCAAAATCAACAACAGCAAAACCTGCTGCTAAACCAGCTTCAACTGCTGCAAAGTCCTCGGCCTCAAAACCTGCGACTAAAACAGTACCGAAGACCAGGTCTACAAAGGCTGCAGATACAAAGACTGCAGCTAAAGAAACGCATATTGCTGATCAGATCAAGGTGTTTTCAAAAAGACGTGTTTGGCCTGATTAATATATTTTATATTTGATTAACTAGAGGGGTTTATAGCCCCTTTTTTTATAATAAAGGCATTTTAATTATATTTATATAAATGCCATATATTGATAACAGTCTATGGATAGTAGCTGATATTTCAATTTCTTAAATTATAGATAACACGTTAAGATCTATTCTAATTAGATACTGCATTTATTTGTACACTTAACATTTTTAAAACAGAGAAACATAAATAGGGAGATATCTAAGAGAAATCTTAGTATTCATTCAAACTATGGAAACAAAAAACTTAGATATGACACAATCTGGCTCAGCAGCCTTCCGTAAAGAATATGCGTTACGTGATGTACAGGCTGGAGTCATTACTGCCACAATGGCAATACCTCTATCAATTGGTATTGCCCTAATGTCTGATTATCCGATTCAAGTTGGTTTAGCAACAGTTGCTTTCGCATCTTTTATTGGATTTTTATTCGCTTGGTTTAGACCTGGAAACTTTATCGGAGCACCAGGTATTGCAGCAGGTTTAGCTCCAATTTTAGCCATGGGTGTTGCCACCTTCGGTATAGAGAACATGGCTTTTATTATTTTCCTGACGGCAACTTTTCAGGCTTTAATTTGGAAGTTTAATTGGCAGCGCTATTTACTTATGGCGGTTCCGACCTATTTGGTAGAAGGACTACTTGCAGGTATTGGTTTAAAAATTGCCATGAAATTTGTTCCTTTTCTGTGGATGTTACCTGTTGGTATGGCCGCGCCCGAAGAATTCTGGAGTGATGATCGAATCGCAGTGGTTGTCTTATCTTTGGTTGGTATTGTTGTCTTTCTTGCTTTATTCCAAAAGTTTAAAGATACAAAACCAGCCATGCCTTACTTTGTGCTAATTATTTTTGGAATAATAGCGGCTCAAATGTTCAGTGTGAATATGCTTAAAGTTGAGGATGTTGAGTTTAATTTAGCTTTTCCAATCCCTGATTTTGAAAGCGCTTATTTATGGATTTATGCCATCTTCTTCGCATTAATGTTGGCTGTCGTAGATGTTATTGAACAAGTTATGAGTAATGCTGCGATTGAAAAAATCGATCCATTAAAACGTCCATGTAACAGTAATAACAGCTTACTGTCTATTTGGGTTTCAAATATGGGTGCTAGTTTCTTTGGTGGTATGACAAATCTTGATGGATTGGCAAAAAGTTCGACAAACCGTCTAGCTGGTGCTTATACCAAGTTCTCTGTTCTTATAATTGGTTTAATGATTACATTTTTTGTATTTAATAGTCATTTGCTAGATAACTTACCTTATTTTGCATTAGCGATTATTATGGCATTCGTAGGCATTAGAATGGTCATGGGATTATTGCATGTTGCACATCATGGACCTTATGCATTATTACTTGGGACTTTATGTGGACTGTTAGTATTTAAGGTTGGTATTTTTGAAGGCTTGATTATTACTCTTGTTATTCACGCAGTAATTAATTTCGTTATTTTCAAAAATATTGATGAAATGAAAACAGGTGCAATTATGCGAAAATACTTTGATCGTTTCAAAAATAATGAAGGCGTTGATTAATCGTTATTTGCGATCAAACTTAAATATCACTGCCAAATGCTGGCAGTGAATATTTATGAATTTATTAGTATTCTATTAAAGTAGTGTGCTAATAAATTCCTAAATGGACTATACTTTCTTGGAGTTGTATTAATGAATGACATTGTTTTAGCCACAGGAAACCCTAACAAGGTGAAAGAGCTTGCTCCCTTGTTAGAGAAAGCTGGGTACAATGTTCGCCTACAAACAGAATTTTTTTGTGATGAAGTAGAAGAAGACGGTTTAAGTTTTGTAGAAAATGCACTCAAAAAAGCAAGATATGCTAGTTCTAAAACAGGGTTACCAGCGATTGCAGATGACTCTGGCTTAGAAGTTGATGCTTTAAATGGGCAGCCAGGCATCTATTCAGCTCGTTATGCAGCCGATATGGATGGTAAAACCACCGATGAGCAGAACTTACAAAAGCTATTATCTGAATTAGGTGATCTGCCTTATAAAGAAAGAACAGCGCGTTATTCTTGTGTTGTTGTATATGTAGAACATTCCCATGATCCAATGCCTATTATTGGTTATGGCCATTGGTATGGAGAAATTCTGAAAGAACGCAGGACGTCCTTTGGAATTGGTTATGATCCAGTCTTTTGGGTACCTAAACTGGTAAAAACTTTATCAGAAGTACCGCTAGAAATAAAAAATAAAATGAGTCATCGTGCTAAAGCAATTAAACAAGTTCTTGCAACTTTACAACATAAGAATACATAAATGATAGAGTTAAGAACATACGTCTTTTTAGACTCTTTACAACCTCAATTAGCATCCTATATGGGCACTGCATCCATGGGTTTCTTACCTGTACCAGGCGACTCATGTCTTTGGATGGAGGTTGCACCTGGGATGGCAGTTCATCGTCTTTCAAACATTGCACTGCAAGGTACCAATGTTCGTTTGACTCAACAGGTTGTTGAGCGTTCATATGGTTCTATGGTGTTCAATCATCGTGATCAAAGTGACGTGCTAGAGGCTGGGAATAAAATCCTACAACATCTAAATACAGAAGAGTATGATCGCCACCCATGTATTATTATGTGGAGTGAAGTCATCACAAGCATTACTGCAGACCATGCAACTTTGATTAACCGCGACAATAGACGCGGTTCAATGATTATGCCTGGTCAGAGTATCTTTATTTTAGAAACAGATCCTGCAGGTTATATCGTATATGCCGCCAATGAAGCTGAAAAGGCCGCCAATGTTACATTAATCGAAGCTCGTGCAGTTGGTGCCTACGGGCGTTTATTAATGGCAGGAAGTGAAGCCGATGTACTTGAAGCCCAGCGTGCGGCTAAAAATGCACTTGAACGTTTGACTTGCCGCCGTGGACAGGTAGTTTAATCTCTCATCGTTTAAAGTTCGTTAACTTATTACCATTCCGCTATAATTCTCTTTACGACTTACAAATTGATCCTCTATTTAAAGTGGTTTTCATTTAATTTGTACTTAAGTAAAGGGATATTATGACAACTGATTCTAATTCTACTTCTGGCAATTACCTTATTCGTCACGCCTCCCTTCGCCAAATTCAAGTTTTTGAATCTGTCGCACGTAATTTAAGTTTTACACGTGCTGCCGAAGAATTACACCTCACCCAACCCACTGTTTCTGCGCAAGTCAAAAGTTTGGCTGAAGCGATAGAGCTTCCGCTTTATGAACAGTTAGGTAGAAATATCTTCCTTACAGAAATTGGTGAAACCGTGGCCAGCAGTTGTCGCGAGATTATAGATTCGTTTACAAATTTAGAAATCAAACTAGATAACTTAAAGGGAATGAAACGTGGGCGTTTGAGAGTTGCAGTGGTATCCACAGCCAAATATTTCATTCCTATTGCTTTAGGTGAGTTCTGTAAAAAATATCCAGATATTGAGCTGTCCCTCCAAATTGGCAATAGAGACACTTTGTTACAACGCATTAATGAAAACTTAGATGATTTATATATTCTTGGTCAGATTCCATCCACAAGTTATGAATTGAAGGTGCTGCCTTTTACGCCAAATAAATTGGTTATTATTTCAAACCGTAATCACGAGCTTGTTGGTAAAAAAGTCTCCTTAGAGCGTTTAGCAAAAGAGCCTTTCATTATGCGTGAAGAAGGTTCAGGTATCCGGTCTGCAGTGAACAAGGCTTTTTCAGATAAAGGTTTGACAATAAATGAACGTTTAACAATGAATACCAATGAAGCAATTAAGCATTGTGTGGTTGGTGGTTTAGGTATGTCTTGTGTTTCTGAACACACCTTGTACCTTGAAGACAAAAATGGACCGCTTGTTGAACTGGATGTTGAAGGTTTTCCGATTGAAAAGAGTTGGAATATTGTTTATCCGGCAGGGAAGGAATTATCTTTGATTGCGTCTGAATTTTTAGAGTTTTTAAAAGAGCGGGATGAAGAGTATATTGACCTATAAATTATCGTAAATTTACGGAATTGCAGTTATTACTTGATTCTGTGTATCCACAATTATTTAAAAGTATGTATATAAAATCTTACTGAAATAGGAGAGTGTCTATCTGTATTTTTATTCTTGCTATTATGGCAATTCTATTGTTTTATTTATCTGCATCAATCGAGCATTATCAATTAATTGAAGTCATAGATGGCATCTCCATCCCTGTTAGCCAAGGTTGGCAACTGCTTTACAGTCTTTGGCCAGCAATGAGTTTTATGTTTTTTGCAGGTATTTTTGTTGTGTTAATGATTATGAAACTGTGGAAATCGCCTGAGACGCAACAACAGGAATAACCCATTCTTTTTATAAGAACCACACCTATAAGTGTTAGAGAAATGCATGAAGCTACTCTTGATTGAAGACGAACCTTTACTTGTAGAAAATCTACAAGCACGATTTAAAAGTCTAGGCTATATTGTGGATGTTGCTCAGGATGGTGAGCAGGGTTTATATTTGGCTTTAGAATATGATTATAATTTAGTCATATTGGATTTAGGTTTGCCTAAACAACCAGGCCTGGTTGTTTTACAAAAAATTCGTGAAGCAGATAAGGTTATGCCTATACTGATTCTTACAGCGCGTAACTCATGGCAAGAGCGGGTGGAAGGTTTGAAGAAAGGCGCCGATGATTATTTGGGTAAGCCTTTTCACTTTGAAGAACTTCAGGCACGAATTGAAAGCCTAGCTAAGCGTAATCAACCAAAAAAATCCGTTATCTGTTTTTCTCCCTCGCATATTAAAGATATAACGTACGTTTGTTTGGATATTGAGGCAAAATCTCTCCTTATAAATCATCAATCACAAACCTTAACAGCAACCGAATTTCGTTTAGCAGAGACTCTATTTAGACATCCAAAAAACATATTTTCTAAACAAGCGTTGTTGGATAAAATCTCAGACGCCTCTCAGGAAAAAGATGACAATATTATCGAGGTCTATATTCGGCGTTTACGGGGTTATTTAGGTAAAGAGTCGATTCAAACCTTACGTGGTCAAGGTTATCGATTGACCTTGGCTGATTCAGCAGGCCTGGTAGAGTGAAGTCTCTTCAGCAACAACTCTCTGTTATGCTTGGCTTAAGTGTTGTTGCCGTGTTTTTTTTATTTTGGTGGCTCTCCATTACTACCATTCACAAGGTGGCGGATGACTATCTCTTAACACGTTTGAGCCATGACAGTGATTCAGTAGTCAAAAACCTTCACCTTGTCAATGGCCAGTGGCGATTGGATGTTGAATATATGGAACCGATTTATTCACAAATTAACTCGGGTCACTACTATGTGGTTAAGGTTTCTAATCAAACGTTTCGTTCCCCTTCACTCAATCAGTTTCCACTGTTTCAACAGTCTTGGATGAAGAACCAAGCAGATGAAATGGTATATGAAACATTAGGGCCAATGGTTGCAGAGGGCAAAACTGTAAAACGTTCAAAACTGCTTGTATTGGCGACGCATAGAACAAAAAACAATCAGGTAATAAGCATCTACATTGCTGAAGATCATGCACCAATCCAAGAAAGCCTAAATCATTTTGATTGGTTATTTGGCCTGTTTGCCTTAGGTACACTCATCCTTCTTTACCTATTACAAAAATGGATTTTAAGACGTACCTTTACTCAGCTTGTACCTTTAGAAAAACAACTTAAAGAGTTGGAATTCACCCATCAATTGAACATCGATGACTCCATGTATCCAAAAGAGGTAGCATCATTAATTGAAGCTTTACGGTTTGCCATTACTCAAGCTGGTAAACAGTTGAAATCTTCCAGGCAATCCAATGCCAACCTTTCACACGCACTAAAAACACCGCTTAATCTCGCTTTTCAGCTTTTAGAGCAAATTAAACTGGACTCTTCGGTAGAAAATATTCAGCGAGTGGAGCAACAGATGCAGCAGCAGTTGGATAAAATTCACCAGTTGATTGAACGTGAATTAAAGAAGGCTCGTATTGCCTCTGATGCACCCATGTCTAATCGTTTTGATTTTAAAATTGATTTAGATGAGTTAATTACAACTCTAAAACAACTGCATCAAAACAAAGAGATTACCGTGAATGTTAATCTGCTAGAGAATCACACTCTAGTTATTGAAAAAGAGGATGGCTTTGAGCTGTTTGGTAACTTACTCGATAACGCTTTTAAGTGGAGTCAGTCTGAAATTAGAGTCTCATTTAATGAAACCGCACATCTATGTACAATTCTTATTGAAGATGATGGGCTAGGAGTAACTGAAGAGCAGATAAAAGCGATTCAAACCAGAGGTTTTAGAGCAGACGAAGCGACTCCAGGGCATGGTATTGGCCTGTCAATCGTGAAAGATCTCGTGGAAGCTTACTCTGGGGAAATCACGTTCGCACGATCAGACTTAGGCGGACTCCAGGTTAAACTAGTTTTCAAACCAAAATAGTCTGCACGGGTATTGATTAAATGTAAAAACTTCAACTTAACCTTGGATTACACGTAAGTTGAGAAGCCTTCTGAATTTAATTACTTCGCCTTGATATTGTCTACAGGCTTTCCCTTACTTTGTTTGCTTGCCCAAAACAAAGTAAGCAAACAAAGGGCACCCCACTCCACAAATGTGCAAGTTCTAAGCTGTTCACTGAAACGAAGAACTCGGCTGAAGAGCCGAGACAATCTCGCAACTTGCTGAGCAAGCTCAGCTTCGAAAAGTCGAGATTGCTTAATCGTTCTCTACGATAAGAACTTTGCACCATTTATTCCAAGGGGGATTTGGGTGTTTGCCAATGCATTTACTCAAACGCAGGTTTCATTTATGGACTTGTTATCCCATATAAAAAACAGTATGAGGATTTTCATCTTTCTTGAATTGTAAGATTAAACTATTCACCGCATTTTTCTGTGTCATTTTCAGTTTCGTTTCAGTTTCAGTTTTTAGAATGTTTCTTATTATGGAATATTCTAGGAATAAACAATGAAAACCATTCAAAAATTTCGTTTTGCCACGCTATTAAGTGTTGGCTTAATATTCAGTTTACCTGCTCAAGCAGCAAACTATGCGGATTTGTTAAAGAACGTCTTAGATACACAGCCTGAACAGGCTGCTTTGCAAGGTTTTGATGCTTTAGAAAATACAGCCAATCAAGCCGCTAGTAGTTGGTTTTCTGGTAATACAAATTTGATTTTTGCGCATGAAAATGATGCTTTTACTGGTGATTTAGATAAACAAAAGTGGCAAATTGGTGCAGAAATGCCTTTATGGTTACCAGGCCAGGTACAGAGCCAGCAAGCACTTGCACAAGGTTTTTCTGAATTAAAAACTAACCAGGCCTCCTATCTTAAGTGGCAAGCTTCAGGACAATTACGTGATTTGGTTTGGCAGTTCCGCGAAGCCCAAGTTAAGACGAATATTGCCGAACAGTCTGTAGAACAAGCAAAAAGTTTGCAGAAGCTCATCCAAGTGTTAGTGAATGTTGGCGAAAAACCTAAGCTTGACGGTTTGTTGGCTGATAAAGCGTTGCTAGAAGCACAGTCGCATCTATTTGCGATGAATACCGAGTTAAAAGCTTCTCAAAACCGTTATCAATATTGGACTAAAACCAATGAACTACCAAGTCCAATACTCGAGAGTTTAGCAACCTATGACTTGCAAAATCATCCGCAGCTGAATCAATTAAAAGCCCAGTTAACGGTATTAAATGCAGAGTATCAGAACTTAAAATCCACGCAAAAAGATAATCCAGTACTCTCATTTGGTGGTTTTCAAGAAGACGATAAAGGTATGCCTGCTAATAGCTCCTTATATGCACAAATTTCCTATCCAATTGGCAGTAGCCCAACCGCTAAAGTTGCAACAGCTCAACACAAATCTACGGTTTTAGCTAAAGAAGCCGAACTTAAACGTTATCAACTTGAGTTACAAAGCCAGCTATTTGAAGCAAAACAACAAGTAGAGGCAAGCCAGAAAAAAGTCGAACTCATAGAACAAGAAATGGTGATTAGCATACAAGCGTTAACACTGGCTAAACAGGCCTACAGAATTGGTGAAAGTAATATTCAGACTTTGATGAATGCTCAGCAGCAGTTTCTGAACAGTAAATTAAAGCAAGCCCTTACCCAAATTGAATTAAACAAAGCAATTGCACGTCATAACCAAATTGCAGGTGTATCTTTATAATGCAAACTACATTGTTAACTCAGAATAAAAATAATTATTTAGCCCAATTTTGTATGTCTTTAAAACAGTCTAAAGTTACTGCTACTCTTGTGCTCGTATTTTCTGCAATGAGCTATGTGCCTTATGTAACAGCTTCAGATATGGCAACAATACCCTCTTTAACATTAACCACTGACCAAATGGATGCTCTTGCTATTCAAACGCAAAAAATAGCTATGGTTAAGGCTTATCCAAGTAGTGCTTTTATTGCACAAAGCATGGTGCCACTAAACCAACGTTATGTGGTTACAATGCCTATTTCTGGGCAAATAAACGCCATACATCATGTGCATGGACATGTAAACAAGGGTGAAATTATTGCTACAGTCTACAGTGCTGAGCTGCAAAAGATGCAAAGTGATTTTGTGGCCACTTTGGCTGATTTAAAAGCCCAAGTGGCGGCATTAAAGCGTGCAAAATCATTAAGTCAAACCGGAGCGATTTCTAGTAAACAACGTCAAGAGTTAGAGGCGAGTGTAAGAAAACTTTCGCAAATGAAAGTTCAGCAAAAGCAAGAATTGTTATATTTAGGAATGGATTCTAAGTTGGTTGCTGAATTAGAAAAAACTCAGCAGATTCAGTCAGCAGAATTGTCGTTAGTTGCTCCTGTAAACGGTGAATTATTTGATGTTAAGGTAGAAATTGGTCAACGTGTTCAAGCACAAGCGGTGGTGGTTTCTATTGCTAAAACTAATCCAATCGTTATTGATTTAGAAGTACCTGTTAAAGACGTCAAAGGGTTAGCTGAAGGTCAATCGGTCACCGTTGCCACACTTGATAAACCTGGTAAGGTTGCACATATTTCAGATTTTGTTACACCAGATACGCAATCGGTTGAAGTGCATACAGTGTTTGATAATGCCGATTTTGCTATCAAACCTGGTCAGTTGTTTTCAGTGCAATTTCAATATGAACAAGCTGCATACCAAACGGCAATGAACGCTTTAACAACCTTAAATAATCAAGACATCATTTTTGTACAGCAACAACAGGAAATTAAGGCTGTGCCAGTAGTTGTTTTACAAACTTTTGATGGTCAATTGTTCTTTAATCCAGTCCGTCAAGAGGATATTAATGCACAAAGTGTTGTAGTTACTCATGGTGCATCAAGCCTGAAAAGTAACATTATGGCAGATGAAGGCGGAGAATAAGTATGAACCGTTTAATAGAGTTTTTCTTAACCCAGCGCATCTTTGTTGTCTTAGTCATATTTGCTCTAGTTGCAGGCGGATGGATGGCATTTCAGAAAACTCCAATTGATGCCTTTCCGGATGTTTCACCTGTACAGGTAAAAATGATTTTTAAAGCACCGGGTATGACTCCTACGGAGGTGGAACAGCGTGTCATTGCACCGCTTGAGCAAGAGTTATTAGGGATTCCTAAAGAGACATTATTACGTTCTTTAGCCAAGTACGCGATTGCCGATATTACTTTAAACTTTGCTGAAGGCACCGATATCTATTGGGCTAGGCAGCTGGTGGCCGAACGTTTAAATGGTGTGAATTTGCCAAATGGTGTAACAGGTGGAATGGCGCCCTTATCTACCCCGTTAAGTGATATTTTTATGTTTACCATTGATGGTAATACACTCAATAATATGGAAAAACGTGATTTGTTGGACTGGGTAATTCGTCCCGCTTTACGTTCGGTTCCAGGTGTGGCAGACGTTAATGCCTTAGGTGGTAACGTACGTGTGTTTGCGGTTAAGCCAGATTTTAACAAGTTAAGTACCTTTAAAATTTCATTGGCCCGCTTAATTAATGCCGTGGAAACCCATAATCAAAATGATGGTGCGGGTCGAGTCAATCAAGGTGAAGAAGTTCTATTAGTAAGAACTTTGGGGAATCTAACCAATATTAACGATATTGAAAATATCATTGTCGATAATTCTGGTGATCGCCCAATTTATGTTAAAGATTTAGCTAAGGTTGAAGTAGATTCTTTATACCGTAATGGAGCTGTTACCCAGAATGGTGAAGAAGCGGTACAAGGTTTGGTTATGGCTCTTAAAGGTGCCAATGCTCGTGACGTTGTGTCTGGTATTGAAGCACGTTTGGCCGATATTCAACGTGCCTTGCCACAAGGTATCTCTTTGCATGTGTTTTATAACCGTAAAGACTTAATTTCACAAGCGATTGATACGGTTTCTGGTGTTTTAACTGAAGCGGTTATTTTGGTTGTATTGGTGTTATTTATCTTCTTAGGTAATTTACGTGCCGCCTTGACGGTTGCCTTAATTTTACCTTTAGCGGCACTACTTACATTTATTTTGATGAAACAATTTGGTTTATCGGCCAACTTAATGTCTCTGGGAGGGCTTGCAATCGCTATAGGTATGCTGGTTGATGCGGCCGTTGTGGTGGTCGAAAATATTGTTACTCATCAAGAAAAAGACCGAGCAGGCCTGCCTAAACTACATATTATTTACCGAGCGGTGCAAGAAGTATCGATACCAGTTATCTCGGGTATTTTAATTATTATGACGGTGTTTTTACCACTCTTAACTCTTGAGGGTTTGGAGGGTAAATTATTTGTACCGGTTGCTCTAACGATTATCTTTGCATTAGGTAGCGCGTTACTGCTCTCATTAACCATTATTCCAACTTTAGCGTCATTTATGTTAGGTAAACCAAGTCATAAAGAGCCGTGGTTAATTGAGAAACTGCTTCAGCTTTATCGCCCTGTGTTGGTTTGGAGTTTAGCTAACAGTAAAAAGGTGATTAGTATCGCTTTACTAGGTTTAATGTTTGCAGGCTTTATTTATACTCAAGTAGGTAAAACGTTTATCCCGCAAATGGATGAAGGTTATATCGTTATGCAAATTGAAAAACTGCCAGCAATTAGTCTTAAAGAGACAGTAAATATGGATAAACAGGTACAAAAATATCTGTTAAAAAATATTCCAGAGATTGGCCGTATTGTGGCACGTGTTGGTTCAGATGAGTTGGGTCTGGACCCAATGGGCTTAAATGATACCGATAGCTTTTTGGTGTTAAAACCAAAAGAAGAATGGCGAATGGCTACCAAAGAAGAACTGATTGGTGAGATTCGTACGGGTCTTGAAAATCACTTCCCAGGCGTTAACTTTGCCTTTACGCAACCGATTCAGATGCGTGTTGATGAAATGCTTACCGGAGCACGTGGTGATGTGGCGATTAAGATTTTTGGTGACGATCCAGAACAGTTAAATGAAGTTGCAAAAAAAATGGTTGAAACCGTTAGTTCAATAAAAGGTGCAGAAGATGTCTTTACACCAACCAACGAAGGTTTACGCTACTTACAGCTAGATATTAATAAAGAAATGGCGGCTAAGTTTGGTTTAAGTGTGAATGACGTGCAAGCTATTTTACGAGCCCAAGTTAATGGCTTAGAGGCGGGTATTTTGTATCAAGGTATTCGCAGAATTCCAATTATTGTTAGAGCTGGTGAGTCTTATAAGTCATCTAAGCAAGAGATGTTGCAAAAACCTATTGCCTTAGAAAATGGTCAAACCGTTATGTTAAGTCAGTTGGTTAACGCCAAAGAAGTTGAAGGACCTGTTTCTATTCAGCGTGAACAAAGTAAACGTTTTGCGGTGGTGGTTTCAAACGTAAAAGGGCGTGATTTGGTTGGTTTTGTTGAAGAGGCTAAACAAAAGGCGGCTCAGATGAATATCCCAGCGGGTTACTACTTTGAGTGGGGCGGTAAATTTGAGAACCAGCAACGTGCTGCAGCTAAATTAGTGGTAGTGGTGCCAATTGCTTTGGCTCTGATCTTTATTATCTTATTCAGTACCTTTAGATCCATTCCGCAAGCCGCGATGATTTTAACCAATGTGCCTTTTGCCCTGATTGGTGGGATTACCGCCCTGTGGATAACCGGTGAATATCTTTCTGTACCGGCCTCAGTTGGCTTTATTGCCCTGTTAGGTATTGCCGTATTAAACGGAGTAGTCATGATTTCATACTTTAATCAATTAGCAGCAACAGGTATTGCAATTACCGAGGTGGTTGTAGAAGGTGCAATGCGACGTTTACGCCCAGTATTAATGACGGCCAGTATTGCAGCTCTTGGATTAGTGCCCTTAGTGTTTGCTACAGGGCCAGGTTCAGAGATTCAACGTCCACTGGCGATTGTAGTGATTGGCGGATTGATTTCATCGACCATTTTAACTTTGCTCATATTACCGATTTTTTATCGTCTGTTTGGGCAGGGAAATCAGCTAACTTATCTGAAAAAAGGAGCCTAATATGTCAGGCGTATTAATTAAGCTTTTAATAGATGAAGGTGTTTTTTCAGTCGTTGCAGATAGTTTATTGGTCTATGAAAAGGCACATATTGAATTCAAGACTTTGTCGATTCGCTCATATAGCAACGAAAATGAGCTTGAAGAAATTGAGGAACAAGTGGCAGGTTATTTGGCAAAAGTACAGGTGGAAATCATGACTACACAAGAAAACTACACCAATATTCTAGCGTACCTTAGAGATCAGCACCCAAGATTGCAATGCCATTACTTCATAACACCAGTATTAGAATCGGGAGTGTTATGAAATGCAAACATTAAAGTTGAAATTTAGACATGGTTTGAAGTGAACGAGAGTCACTAAAAGAGAGTTCCAAAATTGGCACGCTAGTCCAGTTTTCAATGCCTTTAGCGTGATTTGTGTTAGAGGCAAAGTTGAGGATAATGGCATGAGTCTGCAACCCAGCTTGCTCAATGGCAGCTAAACTTAAAAGCGTGCTATTGATACAGCCAAGTTGGTTTTTTACTACCAAAATAACAGGTAAGCCTACAGCTTGTGCCAAGTCTTTATTTAATCCGTTAGAACAAATGGGTGAATAAAAACCACCTGCTCCCTCAACCAGATAAAGTTGTTTTTCATTGACGGTTTTAGGCAGTTTTATAGCGCTAATTAAGTCTTCTATTGTAATCTCAAGCCCAGCTTGTTCAATGGCTGTTTGTGGGGATACGGCAGGTTCAAATTGATAAGGGCAAATGGTCTCTAAGGACTCTGCTGATTGGCAGGCCTGCTGTAAAAACTCGGCATCTTCACTTAATAGACTATTGTCAGCTTGTTTAATGCAGCCAGACGCAATCGGTTTACGCGGAATGATCTTATACCCCGCTTGAATTAAAGTGTGTGCAATACAGCCGGCAACATAGGTTTTGCCAACATCTGTATCGGTACCGGTAATAAAAAAACCACCAGCGGTTAGACCAGGCCTGGTGGCTTTAGTTGTAGAATAACTCATGAAACGTTATAAGTTCTCAGTAAGACGAGACTGTGCTTCTTGGTATTTTTCAAAGGTTTTGGCCACAATTTCTTCTGGTAATTCTGGAGCGGTATCCGGATTTTTATCCCAGTCGAGGCTATCCAGATAATCACGAATATACTGCTTGTCAAAACTCGGAGGGTTGCTGCCTACTTTGTAGCTGGATGCAGGCCAAAAACGTGAACTGTCTGGGGTTAAAGCTTCATCAATTAAGTAAATCGTGCCTTCATCATCTTCACCAAATTCAAACTTGGTATCGGCAATAATAATGCCGCGCTCTAATGCAAATTCAGCCGCCGTTGTATAGAGTTGAATACTTAAATCACGAACCGCATTGGATTTCTCTTCACCCATAATATCGACAAGCTGCTTAAAGCTGATGTTTTCATCGTGTTCGCCTTGCTCGGCTTTGGTAGAAGGGGTGAATAAAGGTTGTGGAAGTTTTGATGCATTTTTTAGCCCTTCAGGTAAATCAATGCCACAAATTTTTTGTGTTTTTTTGTACTCTTTCCAACCAGAACCCACTAAATAACCACGCACAATGGCTTCAACCGGTAAAGGTTTTAGCTTTTTAACAATCATACCTCTTCCATCTAACTGCTTTAATTCATCAGCAGTGAGATAGTCAGACAAATTCATTTCAGTGGCTAATTGGTTTGGAACAATGTTTGCCATTTTCTTCATCCAAAACTGTGCAGTTTCAGTCAAAATACGCCCTTTACCAGGAATAGCCGTAGGTAAGATGGCATCGTATGCAGAGATTCTATCCGTGGTAACAATCAATAGGTGCTTGTCATCAATATCGTAGATATCTCGAACCTTACCTTTGTTTAATAAAGGCAAGCTCGTTAGAGTTGATTCATAAAGTGGTTGCATTGAAATGTTCCTGTATCTCTGTTTTGATGTTTTAAAGGTCGGTTGCACGACGTCTTTTATTGTATGGGTACTTAAGATGGCCGTAACGTAAAATTAAGGTGGCAATAGAAATTAATGTAATTGTGCCGGCAATAGCAATCATCTCCCATTCAGTGAGATCTTTCATGTCTAAAATTAATAGGCGAGCCAAGGCAATCGCTATGTAGAGTGGGAGTCGAATCGGCAGTTTTCCAGATTCAAGATAAATAGCTACCATGGCTAAAACTTCTAAATATAAGAAAAGAAGTAATAAATCCCCAAGCGTTACTGTGGCGGCATTAACCATGTGCAAAACTTCACCGAAGGCGGCATAAACGGTTGCCAGAGCAATCACAACCAAACCAAGGTATTCAGCAAAATTAATGGCTTTGGCTAAAATAATTTCTCGGGCTGGTTTTTTTGAAGTTACACGCATCTCTTCAAAGTCCAAAGGTTTCCGACGTTCAATTGTCTCTTCATCTATCATTTAGTAAATTTCCTGCGTTAAGCATTCTAAATATACACTTACTACATCCAAGTTATTCCGCTTGATGATCTCATTGACATAACTTAGCGTTATCCTATGCAATTTTTTGCCCATTTTAAAGGATACTGTTAGAATGCACGAATTATTTTTTATACATTTACAGATATAAGGTGTTAAACATGGCTAAAAAAGAAAATTGGATTGCTCCTTCAATCTTATCTGCTGACTTTGCTCAGTTAGGTAAAGACGTTAAAGACGTGATTGCATCAGGTGCAGACGTGGTTCACTTTGACGTAATGGATAACCACTACGTTCCAAACTTAACAATTGGGCCATTAGTTTGTGAATCACTAAAAAACTTTATGGTTGCGGAAGGTGTTAATGCACCAATTGATGCTCACCTTATGGTTAAGCCTGTAAGTCGTATTATTGGTGATTTCGCATCAGCTGGTGCGGATTACATTACTTTCCACCCAGAAGCTTCTGAGCACATTGATGGTGATCTTGGTCTAATCAAAAACGCAGGTCTAAAAGCCGGTTTAGTATTTAACCCAGCAACTTCTTTGGACTATCTTGAGCATGTTATGGATAAAATCGATATGATCTTAATCATGTCTGTTAACCCAGGATTTGGTGGTCAATCGTTTATTCCTCAAGCGTTAGAAAAACTAAAAGCAGCACGTAAACTTATCGATGCATCTGGGCGTGATATTCGTTTAGAAATTGATGGTGGTGTTAAGGTTGAGAATATAGCTGAAGTTGCAGCGGCAGGTTGTGATACATTTGTATCTGGTTCAGGTATCTTTGGTAAAGCCAATGCATCAGATGCAAACCGTTATGATACAGTGATTAAACAAATGCGTGATGAGCTAGCAAAAGTCTAAATCACTTTTTGCTTTTCAACTGCAACGCTGACGCACTCAATTTGAGGCGTTGGCGTTTTGTGGTTTTAAGGGAAGGAATTTTTGCTTGTATTTAAAAATACAGCTAGAAATTCATAGTGAATGATTCAAGGTGTAATATTGTTGGATGATTCGTTAAAAATATTAAAAAGAGAAGTATTGTGGAAAAGTTAAAGCCAGGGTTTGTTCTGTTTGATTTGGATGGTACCTTAATTGATAGCGTGCCAGATTTGGCTTATTGTGTGGACGAAATGATGAAGCAATTAGGCATGCCTGTTCGTGGTGAAGAGGCTGTGCGTGATTGGGTTGGTAATGGTGTTCAGCGTTTAACTGAACGTGCCTTAATTAATTCTGTAGATGGTATGCCAGATCAAGAACTTATGGATAAAGCCTACCCAATTTTTTTAGAGCTTTATAAACATAACTACTCACAACGCAGTCGTATTTACGATGGTGTTATTGAAGGTATTGAATGGATAATGGAACAAGGTTACCGTGTTGCGTGTGTGACTAATAAAGCTGAAGCATTCACCATTCCTTTATTAAAAGATAAAGGGCTGTATGATTACTTTGAAGTGGTTGTTTCAGGTGATACTTGTGCAGAAAAAAAACCGCACCCAATGCCGTTACTGTATGCCGCAGAACAATTAGGTGTTGAACCAGAAAACGCATTAATGATTGGAGATTCTCGTTCTGACGTTAAAGCCGCGCGAGCAGCCGGTTTCCATATTTTCTGTATGACTTATGGTTATAACCACGGAGAAGATATTCGTGACTATAAGCCAGATGTCATTGCAGATTCTTTTGTAGAATTTAAAGACTACCTAGTCTCAAAATAAAATGGGTTGAAACTGGCTATGAAGCGTTTATGCGTTTTAGCCAGTTTCATTCCCATTTTAGAATGGTTGTTTTGTAAGCTTGGGAACTTCTGTATTGGATAATTTCAAGCTTTAAGATAACCTAATTGCATTTAGGATTATATAGGTTTGTTGGGAAATGCAATTTTTTCGTACCCGGCAGGCCTGCATAATTTAATTTTGAGAAGTTTGTATTAACAATTAGGATTTCAACATGGCTTTTATAAAAGCATTGTTACTAGAAATTTTTCGACCTTTATTTTGTTCTTTGGCGGGTATTCGCCGCACCATCCTTTTTAAATATTTGGATTGGAAAGAACGTAAGCAATCTTCAAGCAAGGCAGAACCAAAATGAGCAATGAACTTTTTGCTAACCTCGCAAAACAAGGCTACACTCGTGCACCTGTAATGCGCACTGTATTGTCTGACTATGACACACCGCTGAGTGTCTATCATAAGTTAGCCAAAGGACCTTATTCTTATCTATTTGAGTCAGTGCAGGGCGGAGATAAGTGGGGGCGTTATTCCATTATTGGTTTGCCATGTAAAACACGTCTTCTCATTAAAGGTAATCAAATTCGTGAGATGTGTGGCGATGAGGTTGTTCAGCATCAAGTGGCTGATGATCCACTTGCTTGGGTTGAAGCCTATCAAAATCAGTTTAAGGTATATAAACAAGCAGGCCTGCCTGTTTTTAACGGCGGATTAGTTGGCTATTTTGGTTATGACACCGTGCGTTATGTAGAAGAGCGTTTACAAAAATCCACTCCTGAACAGGATGATATTGACGCGCCGGATATTGAACTCATGGTTTCTGAAGAGTTGGTGGTGTTTGATAATTTGAGTGGGCAAGTACATGTGATTGTGCATGCCGATTTATCAAAATCCAATGCTTATTCTACTGCTCAGACTCGTCTTGATGAGTTACAAGCACAGCTAAGTCAGCCAATGCCTATGCCAGCAGATATAAGCAGTCAAACTGTGCTGACCGAGTCAGATTTTGTCTCTAGTTTTGGTGAAGAAGAGTTTAAAGAAGCGGTCGCTAAAATTAAAGAATATATTTTGGCGGGTGATGCTATGCAAGTGGTCATTTCTCAGCAGATGTCTGTTGACTTTGCTGGCGCACCCATCGATTTATACCGTGCCTTACGCTATTTGAATCCATCGCCTTATATGTTTTTTGTGGATATGGGCGACCTTCAGATTGTGGGTTCCTCACCAGAAATTTTAGTTCGCCTTGAAGATAATCAAGTAACGGTGCGTCCTATTGCAGGTACGCGTCGTCGTGGTTTAACGCCAGAGAAAGATGTTGCCTTAGAAGACGAATTGTTAAGTGATCCTAAAGAGCTAGCCGAGCACCTGATGTTGATTGATTTAGGGCGTAACGACGTTGGACGTATTGCGCAAATTGGTTCCGTAGAGTTAACGGAAAAGATGATTGTTGAACGTTACTCTCATGTTATGCACATCGTATCCAATGTTAACGCCCAAGCGAAACCAGGCATGACTGCCATGGATGTGTTGCGAGCCACTTTCCCAGCAGGAACTGTATCTGGTGCACCTAAAATTCGTGCCATGGAAATTATTGATGAAATGGAACCTGTTAAGCGAGGAATCTACGCTGGAGCAGTGGGCTATTTAGGTTGGCACGGCAATATGGATACCGCCATTGCGATTCGTACCGCAGTGATTAAAGATAAAAAACTTTTTGTACAAGCAGGAGCGGGTATTGTCGCCGATTCTGTTCCTCAATTAGAATGGGATGAAACCATGAACAAAGGTCGCGCTATTTTTAAAGCGGCACAATTTGTGACAGAAGGTATGAAAACAGACAACCCAGATGCTGGTCACCGTTAAGCGAGTATGACGGTTTATTAAGGAATATAACATGTTATTAATGATTGATAATTACGACTCTTTTACCTATAACATCGTGCAGTATTTTGGCGAGTTAGGCCAACAGGTGGAGGTTTATCGTAATGACCAGATTGATATTGAAACCATTCAAACATTAAATCCAGAATACTTGGTGATTTCTCCAGGCCCATGTACGCCAACAGAAGCGGGTGTTTCGGTAGAAGCCATTAAACACTTTGCAGGCAAAATTCCAATTATGGGTGTTTGTTTAGGTCACCAAAGTATTGGTCAAGCGTTTGGTGGTGACATTGTTCGTGCTAAAACCGTTATGCACGGTAAGACTTCGCCTGTATTTCATAAAAACGAAGGTATGTTTGCAGGCCTGCCAAACCCAGTGCAAACCACACGTTATCACTCTTTAGTGATTGACCATAAGAGCTTGCCTGATTGTTTAGAAGTCACCGCTTGGACTCAAGATACAGAGGGTGAGTTTGATGAAATTATGGGTGTGCGTCACAAAACTTTGCCAATTGAAGGGGTGCAGTTTCATCCCGAATCGATTTTGACAGAGCAAGGTCATCAGATGTTAAAAAACTTCCTTGATCAGAACAAAGCAAAATAAAGCCAAAAATAACCGCACCGTAGGAGTTGGAAATGGAATTAAAAGCCGCATTAGAACAACTATTAGATAGTAAAGACTTAGATGCCGCACAGATGGAATCTGTTATGCATAAGTTAATGTCTGGTAAAGCCACTCCTGCACAAATTGGCGCGATTTTAACCGCTTTAAGAATGAAAAGTGAGACCTTAGAGGAAATTACTGCGGCGGTTCAAGTGATGCGTAGTCTTGCAACGCCAGTTCGTGTAAGTGATAAATCGAAATTAGTCGATACTTGTGGAACTGGGGGGGATGGTGCAAATACCTTTAATATCTCTACTGCTTGTGCTTTTGTAGTAGCGGCCGCAGGCGGTACGGTTGCAAAACACGGTAATCGTTCTATCTCCAGTAAGTCAGGCAGTGCTGATGTATTAGAAGCCGCAGGTGTGGATTTAACAATTACGCCAGAGGAAGTTGCCGAGTGCATTAATGAAACGGGTGTAGGCTTTATGTTTGCACAAGCGCATCACAGTGCTATGAAACATGTGATTGGTGCACGTAAAGAGATGGGGGTGCGTACCATCTTTAATATGTTAGGGCCGCTTACTAACCCGGCAGGTGCGCCATTTCAGGTGATTGGTGTTTACGATAAAGCCTTAACGGTTCTGTTTGCCAAGGTCTTACAACGTTTAGGTTCTAACCATGTGATGGTTGTGCATGCGGAAGATGGCCTGGATGAAATCAGTATTGCTAGTAAAACCTATGTGGCGGAGTTAAAACACGGTGAAGTGCATGAGTGGATTATTGATCCATCAGAACACGATATGGATCATGCTAATTTAGATGATTTATCAGTCGATTCAGCACAAGACAGTCTGAATATTATTCGTGCAGTATTTGCCAATAATGACTCAGCCGCCAAAGATATTGTTTGTTTAAATGCAGGTGCGTCTTTGTATGTTGCTGGATTGGCGGACAGTTATGCCAATGGTGTTTGTTTGGCGCGTAAAATCATTGCAGATGGCTTAGCGCAAAAAAAACTCAATCAATTTATTGAAAAAACACAGTCGTTTAATCAAGGTTAAACAAAGTTAGCAGGCCTGGTAAGGTAAGAATAACGTGCTTCATGTTGTTAAACGACAAATGTACCTAATATTGGGTGCGATATTTTTTGTGACAGGTTTAATTGGCGTGATACTGCCTATTTTACCCACAACTCCGTTTATGATTTTAGCCGCGGGCTGTTTTGCAAAAAGTTCACCGCGTTTTCATCAGGCTTTACTGAATAACCGCTGGATAGGTGAAGATTTACAGCGTTGGGAAAAAGAACACACCATGTTGCGAGCGACTAAAAAGCGCGCAACTTGGGTCATTGTGATTATGTTTTCCATTTCGATTGCGATATTGATGGGCAAACTTTGGCTACAAATCATGTTGGTAGTCATTGCGTTAACCCTATTGTTTTTCTTATGGCGTGTGCCAGAAGACAGAGTCATAAACCCAGCAGAATAAATTCATTTAAAAAATTAAAAACACTGGTCATCCTCAGTGTCACAAAGGACGTCTTTATGAGTGGTACACCAACCATTTTAAAAAAAATCATTTTCCGTAAACTTGAAGAGATTCAAGAAGGCTGCGATCGAATTCCGCTAAGAGAGATGAAACAAAAAGCGATGATGGCTTCAACCACGCCAACCCGTGGTTTTGCCGAAGCGATGCAGGCGAAATTGGATGCAGGACAATCGGCGGTGATTGCTGAAATTAAAAAAGCATCACCAAGTAAAGGCGTGTTACGTGATCCGTTTGATCCGGTGGAAATTGCCAAAAGTTATCAAGAAAATGGTGCGGCCTGTTTATCAGTATTAACCGATAAAGACTTCTTTCAAGGCTCAAACGAATACCTAATGCAAGTGCGTGAAGCGGTGGATTTACCGATTATCCGTAAAGACTTTATTGTTGACGACTACCAAGTCTATGAAGCTCGAGTGATTGGTGCTGACTGTATCTTACTCATTGCCGCAGCGATTGGTGATGCCCAAATGTACGAGCTAACAGAAACCGCCTTGACGCTAGGTATGGATGTTTTGGTAGAAGTGCATAATAAAGAAGAGTTAGAAAGAGCGTTACGTTTACCATTACCAATGATTGGTATCAATAACCGAGACTTACACTCTTTTGATGTGTCACTTGATACCACCATTGAAATGTTGGATATGATTCCAGATGACCGAATTGTTATTACCGAGAGCGGCATTCTAGGCAAAGAAGATGTTGCCAAAATGCGTGAACATGCCGTAAACAGTTTTTTAGTGGGCGAAGCCTTTATGCGAGCTGAAAGCCCAGGCGAAAAGCTGGCTGAATTGTTTAAATAATAATGTCGTAAAGCCCAAAATTATGTCGATACAGACCAATAACCGCCTGCAATCTTTAAAACAAATTCAACTGACCAGGCCTGGTCGGTTCTTGTTTCGTAGTTGGTCTCATCTGTATCGTTCTCGTTTTCCTTATCAAGAGTTAGCGCCTTTAACGTCTATTGAATCTTCATTACTCAGTAACAATTCTGTTATTCACGGTTTAGTAGATAATCGTAGTAAACAGTGGGCAGGATTTACTCTGCTTGAGTTTTATTCCTCTTCAACTTTATTGGCCTATTTAGCGACGAATCCTGATTTTGAAAACCAAGGGTTGGCACGCAAGTTAGTCAATGCCCAGCTTGAAAAATACTTAACCGAAAAGAGCCCCTATTTTTGGTTAGAGGCTAATCCTAAACTGTGGTCTTTTTATAAAAAATTAGGCTTTCAACGATTGCCTATTCCTTATGTAATCCCTGAGTTTTATGGGGCGGGTACAGAATTTATGGGCTTGTTTGTGAAAACCCATGTAAGCGTAACGAAAATTCCAAAAACGGTCATACACAGTTTTGTTTCAGATTTGCTTTTATCAGGTTACGGCATTAAAGACAGTGATGTTCGCTATAAGCAACAAATGAAAACCATTCAAGATTATCCACAAACGGAGTTTGATGTTGAAAACAGAGATTAATCAACTTGCTATTAATTTTGATGCAGATGAAGATTTTGAAGTAGGGCGTCAAGCCTTGGTTGAGTTTATTCCTTGTATATTGCATTTTAAAGACACTTCTCAATTTCCTCGCATGGCACAGTCGCTCAAATCTGACGAGCAAAAATTGGCCGCATTTTGGTTTGCCTACTTTACGGCACGCTTAAAAATAGAACAGAGTTACGATTTTACATTGGCTAATCAATGTTTTGATTGGGGTGTAGAGCAACTGGATGCAATGCAAAATCAGGCTTTACGTCCAGCCAACTGTGTATTGCTGAAAGCGCAAATTGCCGTGATGTTGGTGGATGAAGACCGTGGCATGCACAATAATCATTTCTATCATACTCAGCAATCTTGTGAAAAAGCCTTAGCTTTAATTGCTGAACAGACAGAGTGTCAGGCAGAACTGGAGTATGAAATAAGCTACATTGAAGCGATTTTGGCCTTAAGCAAGCTGCTGGCTAAACGTGATTCTGCGTCAATATTACGGATGCAGAATGGCTGGAAATTGAGCGAATATTACAGTCTGCCTATATAAAAACGAGACCGCTTAAAATATATGCTTCTGTACTCAAGGCGCATTTAATCTCGCTTTCTTATCTAAAGAAGGTGGGTAATCAAAAATTGGTGGTTGTCGATGGCAAGTTAATCTCGAGTTATTATTCAACTATCAATTCTATGCAGGTTGATAGTTTAATTGATTCGCTTGAAAACAACGCATTACGCGAAAAGTTAATGGAAAAAGTAAATGCGCATAGTTTTTACGAGCCAGAGCCGCCTGATATCTTATCGGATATGTCAGAAAGTGGGCAGTTTCATATTTGGCAGTTTGATTTACCGCAAGTGGTTTTGCCCGATTTTAGAAGTCAATCACTGACTTACAATCTTAGTTTACGGTTTAACAGCTTAGGGCTGATTCAACTGCATTTCGAAACCGATTTAAATGGAGCGGATGTCAATTACATTCGTCATTTAACGAACTTGCCGTTAGAGAATGCTTTGGACGAAACCATAGAGTGGCAAGGTAAAGCAGGCCTGCATTATTTAAGCGATTTGGCAGACGTTCTTTTTGAGCAGATTGATGAATGGTTTGGTAGAAAATCGAGTTTTATTTACAGTAGTAGTGAACACGTGAGTACAACTCTGTTGCTAGAAACTTTGGCAGACAGTCTACAGCCTGAGAAAATGTTAACCTTTGCCGAAGTGCAGAATCACCCAGATTGGATAGGAATAAAAATACCACCAAGAGAAGTACGCAGTGCATTTGAAAACTGGCGTGTGCAAACGCCTCATGATGGTATTAAGAATATTGCCACAGATTTATATCATTCTGATAATTGGGTGCAAGCGGATGGTTCTTATGCTTTGGTTGTTATGCTTGATCAACCGAGCTGGGTAACCGAACAAGCTTTAGAAAATGTACAAGTTGCTACAGGCGCACGTTTTTATATGCAGCAGTTAGGGAGAATGTTGTTTCAGAATGTGCGTAACATTCAGCTTGAATACCATGATGATGAAGATATTGATGGCAAGAGCCGTTACGAGTTGCGTGAGCAGGAAAAGTCTTATCGGCGTAAAGTTAAG
>JAUUDE010000025.1 GCA_030826915.1 Thiomicrospira sp. | reverse complement strand
TTAAAAACGAATGATGTAAGCGCGGCCTATTAACAGGCAATATTTAGAAATGTATTTTCTTGGTGAGAGGATAAAAGGAGAAAAACAGCCATTATGTTAGCCATTATATTGGGGTATTAATTCTTATAGATTTTGGTCTAAATCAATCTTAAAAGTATTGTTTAAACAATTACTTAAACCTAGCCTTAAAACAAAAAAAGCCCGTAAGATTTTATAACCTTACGGACTTTTAAAATATGGTGCCCAGGGCCGGAGTCGAACCGGCACAGTATTTCTACCGGGGGATTTTAAGTCCCCTGCGTCTACCAATTTCGCCACCTGGGCAGGTGTCCAGTGAAACTCACTGAGTAGTCAACCTTGTGAACAAGATTAAACAAGTGTATGGAGGCGGAACCCGGAGTCGAACCGAGGTCCACGGATTTGCAATCCGCTGCATAGCCACTCTGCCATTCCGCCTTACATGGAGCGGGAAACGAGGATCGAACTCGCGACCCCAACCTTGGCAAGGTTGTGCTCTACCGCTGAGCTATTCCCGCTTGATGGGTGCGTATTATAGGGGCTAGCCTATAAAGGTCAAGTTCTTTTTATGAAAAAAAGTAAAAAGAATTTAACTTTGATTACCCTTGCAAGTGGTGTTTTATCTAAGTCTATGATTCTGTTGAACGAATAATCTCAGGCAGTGCGGCTTTAGTATATTGAACCCAAGTAATCACAGTTAAAACAGCAGCGAAATAGAGCATTGGGAAACCTAACTCACCCCAATTAACACCCCATAAAGTACCACCATAAATTAGCCAAGTTAAGGCGGCTAACTGAGATGCTGTTTTAACTTTACCTAATTTGGATACCGCAACCACTTCACGGGCATTGTTTTCTGCCATCCATTCGCGTAATGCGGAGATTCCAATTTCACGCATCATAATTAAAACTGCTGAAATAATGACATAGATATTGTCATGATATTCCGCCGCCACAACAATTAAGGCTGCGGCTACAATGAGTTTATCTGCAACAGGGTCTAAAAAAGCCCCTAGCTTACTGTCAGAACCCAGTTTTCTTGCTAAATAGCCGTCAAACCAGTCGGTAATAGCGGCAATCATAAAGGCTAAACCAGCCCAAAAACGAGCATCTTCTATGGGTGCGTAATAACAAATTAAGAAAACAGGAATGAGAACAACGCGACTCCACGTCATCATCATTGGTAGGGATTTTATTGACATATTTTTGCTTTATAAATAATTAAATTAATATTTACCTAAATACTAACACACCTAACAAAAGGCTTGTTGATTGAAATTAAAATTCGCTTTGCTTTTGCATAGCGCGAATTCTACAAACTTCCATGAAAAAAGTCATATATCTTTTGCGCCTTATCCAAACTAATACCTTTTACTTTTTGCAATTCAGAAATAGAAGCTTCTTTAACCTCTCCTAAACCACCAAAATGTACCAATAACTGTTTGCGAGTTTTGGGGCCAATGCCTTCAATGGATTCTAAACTGGATTGTGTTTGTGCTTTAGTGCGTTTTGCACGGTGTGAAGTGATAGCAAAACGGTGTGCTTCATCTCGAATGTAATTAATTAAATGCAATGCAATATCATCCGATTCTAAATCAATCCCTTCTAGGTTATAAGGCGTGTATAACACCTCTAACCCTGCTTTGCGGCCTTCTCCTTTTGCTACGGAAACCAGTGGAACATGCTCTAGTTGTAGATTTTTAAGCACATCAACCGCTTGGGTTAATTGCCCTTTACCACCATCTACTATAATTAAATCAGGTAAAACAGCATTTTCTTTTTTAAGTCTCTGATAACGACGCTGCATTGCCTGGTGCATGGCGGCATAGTCATCTCCTGGTTGAATCCCTTCAATATTAAATTTTCGGTACGCTTGCGTATTGGGTACACCATCATTAAAAACCACACAACTGGCGACTGTCATTTGCCCCATGGTATGACTAATATCAAAACATTCCATGTAATTAGGTGGATTGACTAGGGCTAAAGCTTCTTGCAGTGCTTGCACTCTTTGTACTTGTGTGGCTCGCTGAGTCATGTGCTGCTTTAAGCCTGATTGTGCATTGGTGGTGGCTAATTTCACTAAACCTTTATTAATCTGATTATGCGCTGTTTTTAAATACACAGGTCTTTGCCTTTGTTCTTTTAACCAGGCCTGGATACTCTCTTTATCATCCAATTCACAATCAAATAGCAAATCCGCAGGTACAGGGTGTGTTTGGTAGTGCTGAGTTACAAAGGCGGTAAGCACCTCTTGCTTTTCAAACCCTTCTGAAATTTTAGGGTAATAATGCTCGCTACCCCAAAGATTACCTCCACGGTACATCATTAAACAAACACAAACTTGCGATGAGGTTTCAGCAAGCGCAATCACATCCATATCTGTTGAACCGGGTTGGTTTATTAAGTGCTGACTTTGAATGGTTCTTAATGCTGAGACCTGATCACGATAACGTGCGGCCAATTCAAACTCTAACGCTTGGGAGGCCTGCTCCATTTTTTGACCTAGCTCCTCAATTACCTCAAAACTCTTACCCTGTAAAAAACCTAAAGTATGCCTAACATCTTCTTGGTATTGTTCTTTACTGACCAAGCCATCTACACAAGGGCCTGAGCAACGTTTAATTTGATACTGTAAACAAGGACGAGAACGATGGTTAAAAACACTTTCCGCACACTGGCGAACTGGGAATATTTTTTGTAGAGATTGCAAAGTTTGGTGTACTGCCGAAGCATTAGGGAAAGGCCCAAAATACTCCCCCACTCTTCTTTTTGCACCACGGTGATAACTTAAAGCAGGGAACTCTTTTGCGGTTGAGATAAAAATATAAGGGTAAGATTTATCATCCCTAAAAAGTATATTGTATTTAGGTTTATAGCGTTTTATTAAAGTGTTTTCTAATATAAACGCTTCGCTATCCGTATCCGTGACCGTGACTTCTACCTTAGCAACCTGCTCTACCATTTTAGCGGTTTTAATCTCGTCGTGGTTTTTCTTAAAGTAACTTGAAACCCGACGTTTTAAATTTTTAGCCTTACCCACATATATAATCGTACCCTTGGCATTTATCATTCGATAAACACCAGGTCTCTCAGTTAACTGCTTTAAAAAAGCATCAATATCAAATTCTTCTAGCAAACTTTGCTCTTGACTGGCTTGCGTTATTTTTTTGGACTTTGTTGGGATATTATCTTGGGTCATATATTAGAAAAAGGTAAAATTGGTTACGTAATTTTTAGATTCGTGTTTATTTAAAGACACTCTAAAATCTTAGTACAAGAAAGTAATGAAAAAATTATGTAATTTTTTTCATTCAGTTCTCATGCAGAGATTTCATACTATTATAAAGGATAAAAAATGGATCAAGAGCCTCAAAACTCACAACAAGGTTTTAGTCGCCTAGCGGTTGCAGTGGAATCTTTAGTTAAACAAGAGCGTTGGAGTCGACGTTTTGCTAATTTACTTAAGCTTTCTATTGCCGCCTACATTGTCTTTTTTATCTACATGGCAAGCCAGAACTTAACTGCGGGAGATGAATTTGAAAAGCTTACCAATGGTAAATCACACGTTGCGGTAGTAAAACTGGATGGTGCTATTATGCCTGGCACTAAAACCAGTGCTGAAACAATCAAACCTTTGCTAAGACAAGCGTTTAAAAATAATGCCAGTGAAGCGGTTATCATCTTGGCGAATTCTCCGGGTGGAAGCCCTGTTCAATCGGCATTGATTAATGATGAAATTGAGCGCTTAAAAACAAAGTATAAAAAACCAGCTTATGTCGTAGTGGAAGATTTATGTGCTTCAGGCTGTTATTACATTGCTGTTGCCGCAGATAAAATTTATGCTAATGAAGGTTCGATGGTCGGTTCTATTGGTGTGCGTATGGATACATTTGGCGTAACGAGCCTTATGGAAAAAATCGGTGTTGAAAACCGTTCTATGCATGCTGGAGAACATAAAACCTTTATTGATCCATTCAGCGAGAAAGACGAAGCTGGTCGTAAATTCTTTCAGGAACATATATTAGAACGCACGCACCAACAGTTTATTAAAGCGGTTAGAGATGGACGTGGTGATAGAATCAAAGAAACCAAAGATACTTACACAGGCCTGGTATGGCTTGGTGATGAAGCAACAGAGAATGGTTTAATTGATGGTCTTGGCGATTTAGGCATGGTTGCCAGGGATATTATTGGTAATGATAATATTCGTTACTATGAAGGCGAAAAATCAGTGCTAGAAGAGCTTATGGGTGATATTAGTACTGAAACAGCCAGCAAACTATCCTTGTATTTATCAACCATGCATTAATAACGCATTTTCAACAAATAAAAACCCTGCAAAACTAGCAGGGTTTTTTCTCTATCTTATATTTCTATTAAGCTATTTCTTTATAAATACGCCTAAGTGCTCCAAGGTTTCAATCGTTAACTGCCCGTAAGCCAAATGATTTGCTTTTTGGTATTCTTTAACTGCATTTAACGTACTCACGCCCCATACACCATCAATCACAACACTGTCACCAGGCCTGTTTGCTTTAAGATAACCTGCATCTCTCAGTGCTGCTTGTAGTCTTGTAATTAACTTTATAGAACGGTTTTTCTTACATAAGGTGGCTCTAAACTCCTTATGAATCCCATAGCTAACCTTGCCTTCAACCGTTGTCTGGAATAACAGAACGCGCTCGGCATCTCCACAGCTTAAAATTATTTACATAACCGTATACCTCAGGCTGCGAACTTTTAGGCACAAAAGTACTGGCATCAAACTGGTTGTTTGCCGCCTTGAAAGCTAAAGGTACAAATGGTATCTCTGGTTTTGGGGTTAACTTCTTATTATTGAGGTTTGCTTGCTTTTTCTTAACAGATTGAACTTCTTTAGTCTGTTCAGAACTGTTTTGTGTAGCAAGCCTATCTTTGCTTGGTTCAAACACGCCAATATACTCTAAAGACTCAATAGTTAACTGGCCATACAATAATCCATTTTCTGACTGGTACTTTTTCAAAGCTTCAAGCGTCGATTTACCCCATACACCATCAACTAAAATATCTTTAGGTGTATCCCCATCACGCAAGTACCCTTTTTCATATAATTCGTACTGCAAATCAGTCATGGTTGCCACGTCACGACTTCTTTTACATAAAGTAGCACTTAACTCTTGTCTATCTTTGCTGTATGACCATTTGCCTTGAGTATTGTATATAGGGGTCAATGAATTAGCGGCACAACGCATATAATTCACCCCTTCTAAGTTTTTATAAAGTTGTGGCTTACGTGACTTTGGAATGATTTTTTTAATGACGACCGTTGTTGCAGGTTTACCTTCCTTATCCACTAACTCATCCGTCACATTTTCTGATTCGGTACTTTGTTTAGTATCAGATGGTTTTTCTACTGTCTTTTTATCGGTTTGCTCATCAAGTTTGCTCGAATTATTATCAGGTGCATCTTTAGCAACACTTTCAATCTGCACCTTTTGTTGATCAGACTCGACTAAACTCGATTGACCTATCGTTTGTTCAGGTTCGGATTGCACTATTGCTATGTGAATTACACCTAGTAAATTGCCTGTATCTTGTGAATCTGAAGCGTTTGAAAACACACCAATGTGCTCTAGGGTCTCAATGGTCATTTGACCGTATAACAAACCATGATCTTTTTGATATTTTTTCACAGCATCTAAAGTAGTTTCTCCCCAAACACCATCTACCAGTTGATCATACGTTAGTTCACGAGAATTCAAATACCCTTGCTTATATAACAAAGATTGCAAGGCTTTCATGGTAGCTTTATCACGACTGCGTTTACACAAGGTCGCACTTAACTCTTTAGAACTTGCTTGAATAAGTCCATTTACCTTGTGTATTAACGATTGGGACTAAAGAATTTGCGGCACAACGCATATAAGGAACACCCCCAATCTCCTTATACAAAACAGGAGTGCGGTTTTTTGGAATAATCTTTACAATTTCTCTGCTAGATGTCTTATCTAACTGTTCAAGCTGTTGATTCGCGTTATTTTCAAGATTATTCTGCCTTGCTCGAATTTCATTAAAAATAGTTTTTTGAACATGCTGTCTGTTAAGTTCTTTACTTATTCTCTGGCGTTCTTCTACTTTTGCTCTTTCAACCAACAGATCTAATTCAGCCTGACTATATCGCTTTTGGTCCTGTGAATTATGATCAGGCATGGAAGAACAGCCAAACATTGATATGGCTATTGTTGGAATCAGAGTAGATGTTAAAACACGCATGTATTACCTTATCACTTTATTACTTTATTATTTCTTACAAAAAAAAGAATTTATTTAAGATTACTTAGATACAAATAAAAAAGCCCGTATCAACAAATCAAATTGAGTTTGGTGATACGGGCTTCATTATTGCATACTTCTTAAGTAATTCAGTTTATTAAAGAAAGCTACTGAAGTTTTAACAAGCTAGATATTAAATTCAATCGTTGCAGGAGCTGTGCTTAACTCTTTAACAGGAGGAGCAAAGTCTGTTAGCTTAATACCGCTTACCGCTTCTTTATACTCATCTAAAGTTGGTGTACGACCAAGAATGGTTGATAGAACCACAACTGGCGTTGAAGCCAACAATGATTCACCTTTTTTCTCAGTAGAGTCTTCAACCACTCGCCCTTGGAAAAGACGTGTAGATGTTGCCATTACAGTATCACCCTTTTCCGCTTTCTCTTGGTTACCCATACATAAGTTACAACCTGGGCGCTCTAGGTACATCATATTTTGGTACTGAGTACGTGGAGCATCTTTCGGCGCACTATCGTCAAACTCAAAACCAGCGTATTTCTGTAAAATTTCCCAGTCGCCTTCTGCTTTAAGCTCATCAACAATATTGTAGGTTGGTGGTGCAATAACCAGCGGAGCCTTAAACGATACAGAGCCGTTTTTTGCCTCTAAGTTTCTTAGCATCTGGGCAATAATTTGCATATCACCTTTGTGAACCATACATGAGCCAACAAACCCTAAATCAACCTGTTTGGTTCCTGCGTAAGAAGACAGGCCACGAATAGAGTCATGCGTATAACGTTTTGAGACATCAGGGTTATTAACATCTGGATCAGCAATCATTGGTTCATCGATTTGATCCAAATCAACCACTAACTCAGCGTAGTATTTCGCATTGTCATCCGGTTTTAAAGCGGGTACTTCACCAGATTTAATATCTGCAATACGTTTATTGGCTTTATCAACCAAACCTTGAAGCATATGGACATCATTATCCATACCTTTATCAATCATGATTTGAATACGGCTTTTCGCAATTTCTAAAGACTCAATTAAAGTGTCGTCTTCAGAAATATTGATTGAAGCCTTCGCCTTCATTTCTGCTGTCCAGTCGGTAAATGTAAAGGCCTGGTCAGCAAGTAAGGTTCCGATTTGTACCTCAATGATACGTCCTTGGAATACGTTTTCACCAAACTCTTTTAACATCTGAGCCTGAGTAGCGTGAACCACATCACGGAAGTCCATATGGCTTTTCATATGCCCTTTAAATGTCACTTTAACCGAATCTGGGATTGGCATTGTTGCTTCACCCGTGGCTAATGCTAACGCAACTGTTCCAGAATCCGCACCAAACGCAACCCCTTTAGACATACGAGTATGAGAGTCACCACCAATAATAATGTCTCTTTCATCAACTGTAATGTCGTTCAATACCTTATGGATAACATCGGTCATTGGGTGATACACACCCTTTGGATCACGACCCGTAATCATTCCAAATTTATGCATAAAGCTCATTAATTTAGGGATATTAACTTGCGCCTTAGAATCCCAAACAGAGGCTGTATGACAACCAGACTGATATGCACCATCTACCGTTGGAGAAATCACGGTTGCCGCCATGGCTTCAAGTTCTTGTGCTGTCATCAGGCCTGTTGTATCTTGAGAACCAACAATATTCACTTTTACTCGAATATCTGAACCTGTATGTAGAGGTGTTTTAGACTTCACACCAACAGCGTTACGGTTAAAGATTTTCTCAACCGCAGTTAATCCTTGCCCTGCATGCGAGATTTCTTTTGCTGGTGCAAAAACCAGAGGTGTTTCGATATTTAAAGTTTCCGCAGCAAAGTTTTGGAGTTTTTTACCAAATACAACGGCATAAGAACCACCCGCTCTCATGAATTCTATTTTTTGAGGGGTAAATGAGGCTGAAATATCCGCTAATTCTGTATCGCCGTTGTACAGTTTTTTCTCTTTTGTATTGATTGTTAGAACCGTACCAGTATCAACCGCATACTTCTGTTCTAAAACAGCATCACCATTTTCATCTACAACGGTTTTACCGTCAGCATCAGTTTTCTTAACCCAGTTTTTTAGATCAAGACCAATACCACCAGTTACATCAACGGTGGTTAAAAAGATAGGTGAAATCCCGTTAGTACCTGCAACAATGGGTGCTTTATTTACAAATGGAACGTAAGGGCTGATTGGCTCTCCTGTCCAAAGTGCAACATTGTTTACACCAGACATACGAGATGAACCCACACCCATCGTGCCTTTATCAGCAACCAACATTACTTTTGCATCAGGGTTAGCCGCTTGAAGCTCTTTAATTTTATTTTGTGCTTCTGGGGTAATCATGCACTGACCATGCAGCTCTCGGTCTGAACGAGAGTGTGCTTGGTTACCAGGAGAGAGTAAATCCGTAGAAATATCCCCTTCTGCTGCAACATAGGTTACAACTTTAATTTCTTCAGGTAATTCAGGTAGTTTGGTAAAGAAATCAGCACGTGCATAGCTTTCTAAAATTTCTTTCGCAATTGGGTTACCCGCTTTATATGCTTTTTCAAGACGTTCTGTGTCGGCTTCATATAAGAAAACTTGTGTTTTCAACACTTCTGCTGCTGGATTGGCTACTTCTGAGTTGTCTGATAAAGCTAGGTCCAATAACACTTCGATTGAAGGCCCACCTTTCATGTGCGATAACAGTTCAAACGCAAACTCAGGTGTAATTTCAGGAACGACAACATCGCCTAAAATAATTTCTTTTAAAAATGCGGACTTAACACTTGCAGCAGGCGTTGTACCAGGCAGTGTGTTGTAGATAAAGAATTTTAGAGAATCTTCACGGTATGGATTTGCCGTATCTCTAATTTGGGCAATAATTTCCGTTAACAATTCAGCACTATCAATCGGCTTTGCATGTAAACCAAGCTCGCTCTTTCGAGTTTCAATTTCTTGCATGTAATCTGTATATAAGCTCATATAAACCCCTTTCATAATTTGGGTAGAAGTATAAAGGAATACGCCATTTAGCACAAAAATATTTTATCGGCGTTCCAAGCCTAACTAACTTAAAACCATACCTAAGAATCAACTTAAAACAGTCAAAACAAACCATATACACTTACGAGTTTGTCTCGTTAAAGTGCACCAATTTTTGGCTTATTACTTTTTACATAGAACCATGAACCTATGGCAAGTACGGCATAGATTGAGACAATAAAAACAAGCTGCTCTGGTTTATTTGTATATTCATAAAAAAGAATAAAAACGGTACCTATCGATAGACCAAATATAGCCAATAAGGTAAGTAAGGTTGATGAATTGGTTAAAGCACGAATCTTATAATTTGAAACCGCCATCAACAAAGAAACAATCAAAAAGGTAATACTGCCAAACTCAAGAATGACCTGTAAACTTCCAGCCAAAATAAGCATAAAAGCAATAAATGAAATACCGACAATGGCAAAAACAGGAATATTATTGTTTCGTTTAGCAAAAGCACTTGGGAGATAGCCATCTGCTGCAATAATGGACATCTGTCTTGAAGCACCAAAAACAGTACCACTAATCGCACTACTGGTTGCTAAAAGTGCCCCAATGATAACTAAATCTGTTCCCCAATGCCCTAAAACACCATTTGCCCCAGCAGCAAGTGCATATTCTTTATTCTGAATGATTTCGTCAAATGGTATGGCAAGAATGGCACCTAAGGCAATCACCACATAGATCATGACAGCCAGAAAAATAGCCGAGTAAATGGCCTTTGGAATATTCTTCTCAGGCTCATCCATTTCATTAACCGCATTAATAACCAGCTCAAACCCTTCGTAAGCAACAAATGTAATAGACGCGACAATTAAAATGGAGATAAAGCTTACTTCGGCATGATCTTGTATAAGTACTGGCAGTGTTGTATTGCTGTTGTTAATTAATACAAAAGAGATGACGACCAAGATAACAAGCTTGGTATACACCATCAAATCTTCAATTTTACCCATGCCCTTGACACTCCAAACATTGACAAGAGTGAAGACTAAAATAATAGCGCCTGCAACCAGTTTTCTAATCATTTCATTGTTTGCAAATTCAAACCCACTTATTGCATAAGAAGAGAAAGTATAAGCATAAAGCGCTAAGGTACTGATATAACCAAAGATAATACACCAACCTATTAAGGATGCCGCAAATGCCGAACCTGAAAATGTTCTCTTAAAAAAAGAGTAGGTTGAGCCTTCATCTTTATAGTACACACCCAGTTTGATATAAGAATATGCCGCAAGCGAAGCGATGAGTCCACCAATTAAAATCGCTAAAGGCGTATAAACACCAACCATTGATACTGAGATACCAAGTATGGTAAAAATACCTCCTCCAACCATTCCACCGAGTGCAATAGCAATCAGTTCAGGAACGCCAAGCGCCTTGCCTCTCTCTCTATTAATCGAACGTATTTTATTGATAATATTCATAATTTTCTCTTTAACTATAAATAGACAACTCGTTGATTTGATATTTAAAAACAGGTTAGATTAGTGCTTACCTTTTCTGTTAAACATGGCTGTTTTCGTATTGTTTAAAATAATATTTTCTGTTTCTTTGTCAGAATATTCTTTTAGGTTATCTGTTCCGATAATGTCACGTCGAATCTGTACACTTAAATGACTCAATGATTCATGCAACTGTGGTTCTTCTCCAGAAAAACTCTCATCGGATGATATTTCTTTAATCGTTTTAAGAAAAGCCTGATACTCATCAATCACTTCTGTTGAAGCAATAATTGCCAACTTATGAGTTATAAACTGTAACCGCACAAGCTCTTTACTTGAGAAAGATTCTTTAAGAGTCATCTCCTAAAGTAATTTTAAGAGCTCTTGATAGGTCGATATTTTTAGGTTTATATGCAATACATTTTGCTCTTTCTCTATTTCAACAGCGGTTTGTTTATTTAAAAGCAAAGCAGTAATAAAAATCGTCGCTAAGGTACCGAGAATGATTAAAACGATTTCTTGAGTAAAAGGAAAGCTGTCAGTCACATTGTATGCATATCGAATATAGGCATAACCTGCAACCAAAGTAAGAAGTGAAAGAAGTAAATATAGGAAGTTTTTTGAGTTCATGTTGTTATATTCTTATTCAGATTGGCTAACGTAAAGGTGTAGAGTTACAAGTATTTTACACAAACAACAAACATCATCTGCGAATGGATTAATTAAAATCCTTTAAACAACACCGTCCTGATGGGTTGCGTGCTGAACATGCGCAGGTTTTCTCTTTTGTGTTCTGAACAACAAAGTCTTTTATAGCTTGAGATGTACTTTTCTCTTTTGACACGCCAAAACAGTAACAGATTAAAGCCTGAGAATTACTCTCTTTTATACCCACTTCTGTCCTTAGTGATGATTTATTAATGACAGAATCATCTTCACCAAAATACACCACCTCGCAATCAGGGTCTTCACAGAAGTAATAACCCTGCTCTTTATTCTGCCAATTCCATGGTTCATTTATGTGATGCAGAATAGTTGACGGTGAGACGCTTCTATAGGATTTCTCATTCACAGGACACCTGTGCTTATTAGGGTATTCTTGAACAGGTTTTGATGATGTAGAACAACAATTTGCCATTTTTTATCTCCTAGTAGTTGAATACCGTTTTATACAGATAAAATCGAATTAAACGCCTATGGTGCAAGTCAAAGTTATTGAAATAGCTCATTCCTATAGTAATCCATATTTTTACAGTATTTAAGCTAATTTTCTTTAAAATAAAATGAAAACAACTTAAGTTTTAATGGTGCAGCAACCTATTGCTAAAAGCATAAAAGTTTTTGCATTGCTTTTACGCTATAATATCTGCCATTAAATTTACTGCACATTATTGCTAAGAGGTACTTAACATATGCAACTTTCTGAATTAACCGCAATCTCTCCGGTAGACGGTCGTTACGGCGCACGTTTAAACAACTTAAAAGAAATTTTTAGTGAATTTGGTTTAATCAAAAACCGTGTGAAAGTAGAAGTTTTTTGGTTGCGTATGTTGGCCAACCACCCTGGTTTTCCTGAAGTACCAAAATTGAGTGCAGATGCTGAACAACATTTAATGATTTTAGTTGATGATTTCTCTCTTGAAATGGCACAGCGTGTTAAAGAGATTGAAAAAACAACCAATCATGATGTTAAAGCGGTGGAATACTTAATCAAAGAACATTTTGCTGGTAACGATGAACTGATGGCCGTTTCAGAATTTGTTCACTTTGCGTGTACTTCTGAAGACATCAACAACCTGTCTTATGCATTAATGCTAAAAGATGCACGTGAATTCGTCATTATCCCTGGTATGGACAACTTAATTGCTAAAGTGTCTGAAATGGGTGTAGAAATGGCAGACATTCCAATGATGGCACGTACTCATGGTCAGCCTGCTTCTCCTACGACCGCGGGTAAAGAGTGGGCAAACGTAGCTTACCGTTTACAGCGTCAAGCTAAGCAATTAATGAATGTCCAAATCATGGGTAAAATAAATGGTGCAACGGGTAACTTCAATGCTCACCTTGCTTCATATCCTGATGTTAACTGGTATGACCTTTCAGAACAGTTTGTTCAGAGCCTAGGTCTACTTTGGAACCCATATACAACTCAGATTGAACCACATGATTATATCGCTGAGTATTTCCATGCGATGTCTCGTTTCAACACAGTGCTAATCGATTTTGACCGTGATGTTTGGAGCTATATCTCTGTTGGCTTCTTCAAACAAAAAACGGTTGCCGGTGAAATTGGTTCTTCTGCGATGCCACATAAAGTAAACCCAATTGATTTCGAAAACTCTGAAGGTAACTTAGGTATGGCTAATGCCATCTTTGAACACCTTGCAGTGAAGCTACCAATCTCTCGTTGGCAGCGTGACTTAACCGATTCAACCGTGTTACGTAATCTAGGTGTAGGTGTGGCGCACACAATGATTTCTATCCAAGCTACCATGAAAGGTCTTGGTAAATTAGATGTCAACGCTGAAGCAATGGCGGCTGATTTAGACAGCAACTGGGAAGTGTTAGCAGAAGCCATTCAAACGGTTATGCGTCGTCACGGGTTTGATAAGCCGTATGAAAAACTAAAAGATTTAACGCGTGGTCAGCGTGTAAACAAAGAGATTATGCAGAATTTTGTTGATGGACTAGAAGGTTTACCAGCAGAAGCGAAAGAATACCTGCGTAATCTTACACCTGCTACTTATACAGGTAATGCTGCACAGCAGGCGCAAAATATAGAGTTGGCCATCACAATCCTAAAAGGACGATAATAACGCATAGAGCGCTCCAATAGCGTGTAACTTCTGCGTCAGAAACGGTTGTGTACACTTGTACACGCCCTTTTTCTTCCTTGAATTCACACACTCTAGAAACGCACTATTTCGTTATTATTCGTAATAGAATAAAAACCCACTTTAGCCCTACCAGGCCTGGTGGGTTTTTTATTTGGATGATTTGCTCACATAATAGAGAACACACTTATGATTCAATTTAATGATATTGATTTAAAGACTTTTTTAACTAATTTTTGGCAAAAGAAACCTTTGGTCATTCGTGGTGCCCTGCCCGATTTTGAAACACCAGTTTCTGCTGAAGAGTTAGCAGGCCTGTCTTTGGAAGAAGAAGTTGAAAGTCGTATTGTGATTCAAAAATCAGAAACCGATTATCAGCTATTAAAAGGTCCGTTTACCGAAGAAACTTATCAATCCCTTCCTGATGAAAACTGGACCTTATTGATTCAGGGCATGGATAGACTAGTACCTGAAGTGACAGATGTCTTAAATGACTTTGATTTCTTACCTCGCTGGCGTATTGATGACATTATGATTAGTTATGCCACAACCGGCGGAAACGTTGGCCCTCACTTTGACCATTATGATGTGTTTCTTTTACAAGCCGCAGGCAAACGCCAGTGGAAATTAACTTCGCAAGACTGTTCTGAAGACAACTATATTCAAGGTGTGGACCTTCGCCTTATGAAAACATTTACCGTTGAAGAAGACCATGTATTTGAGAAAGGTGATATTTTATATATTCCGCCCAAATGGGGACATCACGGTATCGCTTTAGATGATGAGTGCATGACTTACTCTGTGGGTTACCGCACTTATCGAGGTCAAGAACTTTGGGATAGTTTTGGTGATCATCTGTCCGAAATGGGAAGCTTTAAAGACTTGTATATTGACCCTGCTTGGCAAGAAAATCTAAACCCTGGTGAAATTACCGATGCGGCTAGTGAACAAGCACAAACTCTATTAAGACAAGTGATAGAAGATAAAGGCTTAATGAAAACCTGGTTTGGACGCTTTGCCACTCAATTAGATCAAGTCGCCGCACAACAACTACCCGAACCTTTAACAGAAGAAGAAACGCCAGATATTGAAG
>JAUUDE010000018.1 GCA_030826915.1 Thiomicrospira sp. | reverse complement strand
CTGAAACGCTATATCCTTGTTCGCTTACTAAAGCAATCGCTTCTTTTTTGAATTCATCTGAATACGTTCTATTTTTTCGTTTTGTCATAAACACCTCAATAATTAGGATTATTGTCCATTATTAAAGTGTCCTGTCTAATTGAACCAGTTCATTTCAGCGAAAACACAGGAATTAGATAAAGAAGAGGGAATGGCAGCTGGTGCTTCGGATTATTTAGTTAAGCCTTTTAGTCCTGAATACCTTTTAAAAACCATTAAGAGTCATTTATATGATTATTCAGACTAAAGAGTTTGTAAAGTAAACGGTATAAACTCTCAGGTACTAAAAACATCAAAATTAATACACTCTCAGATTAATCTGAACTTCTACATATTATTTGCTTTTTGCTAAGAATAAGGCACTTTCAAGGGTTAGGGTAACGGCCATAAACCCTGATTTGTGGCAGAAAATGGTGTCATTTAAGCCTGATACCTCATTCAGTTCTGTGTCTCTTAAACCTCTAAAACGTTCTGGTAGGTGGTTTTCTTTGTTATTGCAGAATACACCGTATTGTTCTTGAGATCGCGGGTATACAACTCTTTTGATTTCTGGGTGTGAACGTATAAAGTCTTTAAATGGTAGGTTTTTATCCAGTATTAAAATACCGTCTTGAACGGTTTTTGCGTATTCTTCAAGTTCTACTACCACTTCGGCTTCTTTGATTGCCGCTTTAATGAAGTTCTCTAAAATATCGTTGGTAAACTTAAGCGCTTTATTAAAGGCAATTTCCTGTTTTTCTAGTTCGTCAGAGCTCTCATTCATCATGGCTATTAAAAGAGATACAGAAGGGCGTGGATCTTCTTGAAATAGGCCATTATCTACGGCATCAATATCATTGATTAATTTGTCATCTACCCATTTTGTGGCAAATTCGATTTCATAATCGCCTTTTAGACCTTTAGAGACAAAAATGCGTTTTGCGTAGTGTCGCCAAATCAGGCCTGCAGTTGCATAGGGTGTGCCGCCTTCTCGCTCTTCTGTAAAACTATTTTGGTGGTGGTCAAAGCGTAATGTTTCTGGATTATATTCGGCACCTACATCCAAAACGATGTCTGCTTGTTTTATAACTTCATCATCGCGACTACGAACTATTTGGCGGTCTTCGACCATTTTTACCATGGATACTGCAAAAACTTCATCAGCGTGAAAACGACCAGAGTGAGTAACAAGCATTCAAATTCCTTATTTAATGTTTTAGAGTATTGTGTAAGCTTTTTAGATTCATATTAAAGCATATGTTAGCTCATTTTGAGCATTTGATAAGGTAGCTTTTTACTGTTGCTTGTTAAACTTTATCGTTGAACATTATTGGCATGACACTGTCGTGCGCATGAAACGGGCTAATGTTAGTAGGGTTGATTGGTATTTAGAATACCATTTTTTTCAAATTCCAAAAAGGGCATCAAGTGCAGCTATTATTTCATGGTAACTTCCAAGCTTATCCTGATTTGTAAAATTTGTATTTATTGATTGAAGCAGTTGTTTTGAAAACTGTTTTAACGCCAATATTATAAAGTTTTTCGTTTGGGCTCTTTTAATAAATATCTAGAGTCAATTTTATACAAAAAACCTTGTTTAATAATGTGCTTTTCATATCATCAGTTGATGATTAAGCGTTAAAATTTTAATTTATTATTTTAAACTACGTGATAATTTTAGGGCTTTTATGGAGATAAAAAGAGTGCTTTCATAAAACTGTCATCTTCCTGTTATCTAAATTTTAAAATCGAAGTCTAAAATAAGCGCATCTTGTTTGCCCTAGCGAGCTAGGCAAGAAATTTTACTTTTATGTTATAGGAAGGCATTATGCGTTTATTCTCTTTATTTTCGGCGACAATGGTTGCTGCATCTATTGCTCTAACTGGCTGTGCAACAGCTGAATCAAAAACTGCTGAATCTAAAATGGCTAACTCTGAGCCAGCTCAAGTCACAGAAACAGTATCTTCAATTACTATTTTTGAAGATGATAATGAAGGTCGTATCAATCAGTTCTATGATCAAAAAACTTTCAAAGCTTATAAAGCCGTTGGTGAGACTTCATTCCGCCTAACTCGTATTGGTGCTGGTCCTAATGGTGAAACGGTTGTATTTGGTTTACCAAAAGCAGATAAGAAGAAAGGGGCTAACACTCCTGCAGCAATGCTTTGGGATGGTAAATTAGAAGCAACTTCATTTTATGGTGAAATGTATAAGCATGGTCGCATTTATGTATTTGATAATAAAGCAGACATGGATCACGTAAGACACCTTGGTCACCCAACTTATATGTACACGCAAATTGGTGCCGGTCCAAAAGGTGAAACCGTTGTTTATGTTCTTAACAAGTCAAACAAGAAGAAAAAGCCTGTTGAACTGATGGATAAGTTCAAAAGCTTTCACTAATAGTTAGTTTAACGCTAACTGTTGTAAAGCCCGCATTAATGCGGGCTTTTTTGTTTTAAAAAATATTTATCAGCTTAAACTCACTTTAAAACACATTTAATAGACAATTTTAAAATGATAAGTGGTTTTAAATATTCTCTATTTAATAGCAGTAAACTCAACTAATTGCTTGTTTACTTTTACAAATTCTATAACCGGAGTATTCGGTAAACCCTCTTTAAATGGTGCTGAACGTTCGCCTTGTATAAGTGGGCGTAAATAGTCTAAGGCGGCTTCTGTGATGTCCATGCCATCCTCGGTTAAAAAATGGTCAGGCACACGTTTTTCTAAATTAGCGACTTCTTGTAGTTCAATATCTTCAAATTGGTATTCAAAAGGTGAATCGGATATTTTTTTGATAATAGGCAAAACACCGTGTTTACCAGCTATAGCCGCTTTAACAGCCGCAACTCCAGCTTGATACGCCATATCCCAGTCCGTTTGTGAAACTAAATGACTTGCTGAACGCTGACAATAATCAGGAATAGCGCAGTGCGTTTTACTTTGAAGGTGCTGGCCTACCATATGCGCAAGTGTTGAGGCAACGCCTCCTAGCTGAACATAATCCCGTTCAATGGTATGTTCAATATTGGCAATGGAAATATACGAACCTTCTTCATTCATTAGCCCTTCAGAAACCGCGCAAACACAATAGCCTTTGGTTTCAATGAAGTGATCAATTTTGTCGATGAATGCTTGTTCGTTAAAAGTACGTTCTGCTGGAAGAATAATTAACGGTGCATCAGGAATGACCTCTTTAACCAGGCCTGCTGCAATGGTTAGCCAGCCTACATTGCGTCCCATGGATTCTAAAACAAAGAATTTAGAAGAGGTCTCATGCATAGATATAATGTCTAAGGTTGCTTCAATAAAGCTGGTGGCAATATATTTAGCGGCACTACCAAAGCCTGGGCTGCAGTGAGAGATATCTAAATCATTATCAATGGTTTTAGCCACACCTACACAAATCACAGGGTGGCCGTTTTGGCAGCAATAATCGGCCACTTTCTGTGCCGTTACCATTGACCCATTCCCACCGTTATATAAAAAATAACCAATATCATAGGTTTTAAATACTTCTAAAACCCGTCTGTATTGTTCAGGGTTATGTTCTAAAGGGTCTAAGTCAAAACGGCAGGCCTTAAAAACGGCACCGGGTTGGTATTTTAATTGTGCTAAGGTTTCATCACTAATATCGCTTAAGTCTACCAAGTCTTCTTCTAATACACCTTTAATGCCATTTATCGCAGCATAGGTTTTACCAAACGTATCAGAGTGTTTCTGAATTGTTTCAATAACTCCAGCCGCACTTGCATTAATTACCGCTGTAACGCCACCTGCTTGAGCATAAAGTACGTTTTTGGCTTGTGTTTTAGTGTTTGACTTCACAATAGCATCCCTTAATTTTTGAAAACGAATTATAGCTTGAGATTAAAACGATTTCTTTTAATGTTTTGTGAATAAAACGACTTTGTTTTTTTCAATAGCGAGTTGTTTAGTGTTGTTGATTAGTGCCAGTAAATCGTTACCAATTAATTCTTTGCGCCAACCTTGTAGTGCATGCTTTTGTGGATTGCGTATAAATTGTATAAGTTGCGTTTTGTTAATGATGTGGCTAGCCACCAATTTATTATCCAAAGCAATTTGCTGAATATAGGCATTCATATAATTCAGTAAAATTTCTTCTTGAGGCGTTTCCTTGCTGGCCTTAGGTGGGGGAGTAGGCAGTTCATCTGTAGATAGAGCAAATACTTCGTCAATCAAATGAATCCATTCATCGCCATAACCTTTTACTGATGATGCTTTGATATTTGGGACTTTATATAACGCTTGACTGGTTTTAGGTGGGCGTTTTGCAATATGCACAATGACTTCATCGCTCATAACCCATTTTTTGGGTTTGTTGTGTTCAATCGCATGGATTTCACGCCATTCTGCCAGTGTATTGACAATTGCCATGCCTTTGCCTTTTAAACCTTTTGTTCCCTTAACCTTTGTACCGGCTTTTTCTGGTGCAGGTTTATAAAGAGATTCATCTAATAACAGTTCGCAATCTTCGGAAACGGCTTGTAATTGTTCTGCGGAAAGCTCTTGCAGATACTTTTCATAAAGCGGAGCTAAAAAACGGACGTCATCAATAGCATAATCAATTTGTTTATCGGTTAAAGGGCGGTGATGCCAATTGGTACGTGTTTGGCTTTTATCAAGTTTAGTGTTGAGTTCATTTTCTATGACACGTGCAAACCCTGCAATATCGCCATGTTTACGGAAAATAGAAGCGATTTGGGTATCAAAAATGGCCGCAGGCATAATACTTTCAAGCTGATACAAAACTTCAATGTCTTGGCGAGCGGAATGAAACACTTTAATTAATGATGTATCACTTAATAAAGTCACTAAAGCGTGCAAAGGTGTATCGCTGTTTGCGGTTTGTTTTATTGCAATTGGGTCAATAATCACCACGTTACCTAAGCAATCCTGTATTTGCACTAGGCTTAATTCAGGAAAATAAGTATCCACTCGTACAAATTCTGTATCAATCGCAATCCATCCAATGGCGGAATTTGCTAGAATCTGTTGGCAGTAGTCGTTTAATTGCGATTCGGTCAGAATCGATAGATAGGTTTGTTTGCTCATAGCCATAGAGTTTAAGAGTAAGCGTCAATCAGAGCAAGGATAAATCAGTGAAACCACAAAAAATTCATATCTTAGGCATTGCCGGAACCTTTATGGGCGGTATCGCACAAATTGCTAAAGCGATGGGGCACGTAGTGACCGGATCTGATAAAGCGATTTATCCGCCGATGAGTACACAGCTTGAGCAAGCGGGTATTGGTGTGATGGATGATGATTCAACAGAGTTCTTAAAACACGAACCCGATTCAGTGGTGGTAGGTAATGCCAAAAGTCGTGGTCATGCAGCGGTGGAAGCCACGTTAAACGCACAGCAAGTTTATACCTCTGGCCCACAATGGCTGGCAGAACATATCTTAAAAGACCGCTGGGTTGTTGCGGTTGCTGGTACTCATGGTAAAACCTCAACGGCTTCGATTGTTGCTTGGATTTTAGAATATGCAAAACTAAATCCAGGTTTTTTGATTGGTGGCGTTCCTGAAAACTTTGGAGTATCGGCACGTTTAGGCGATTCTCCGTTTTTTGTGGTTGAAGCCGATGAATACGACACTGCCTTTTTTGACAAACGTTCAAAGTTTGTTCACTACCATCCCAGAACCTGTGTGCTGAATAACCTAGAGTTTGATCATGCGGATATTTTTGATTCAGTCAAAGACATTCAAAAACAGTTTCACCACTTAGTGCGTACCGTGCCTGGTAATGGTTTGATTGTGATGCCGACCGATGAAGCAAACTTAGATGAAGTCATTGAACAGGGTTGTTGGACGCCAATTGAAAAACAAGGCGTTCAAGGAGCATGGAGCTACAAACTTTATGAACAGGATGGCTCTGAATTTGAAGTTATTTATCAAGGCAAAGAGTTAGGGCATGTCACTTGGCCGTTAACAGGTTTGCATAATGTACGTAATGCGTTAAGTGCCGTGGCTGCTTCAGTGCATTGTGGTGTACCTGCCAAAATTGCGGTACAAGCGTTGTCTGAATTTAAAGGGATTCGTCGCAGAATGACATTGATTGGAGAGGTAAATGAAATCAAAATCTATGACGACTTTGCACACCATCCAACGGCCATTGAGACGACCTTAAAAGGCGCTAAAAGCCAGTTAAGCAAAATGTCATCAAACCAACCTACCAGGCCTGGTAGGTTGATTGCGGTGTTTGAACCACGTTCTAATACTATGCGAATGGGAATTCACAAAGAAACTTTGCCAGCCGCTTTCAAAGAAGCCGATGAAGTTTATGCGTTTATTGACGATGATTGGGATTGGCAATTGCCAATAGGTTCCTTTACTCAACCAATTCACATTCAAAACAGCTATGACAAATTACTGCAGCAACTAACACAAGAGTTGCAGTCAGGTGATACGGTTGTGATGATGAGTAATGGCAGTTTTGGTGGCTTACATCAAAAACTGTATGCCGCTTTACAAAAACTGTAAAAGTGTTGTTTTATAATGTGGGCGTTACTCGAAGTTGCCATTTTATTAGTGGTTGTGGCTTGGGTTTTTTGGATGATTAAACCACCTAAAAAATAATCTAAGATGTAGAAATCTCAACTTAATCTTATATTTCACGAAAGTTGAGAAGCCTTTTAATTTAATGACTTCGCCTTGAGATTTTCTACTAGGCTTCCCGTTACTATTTTTACTTGCCTAAAAATAGTAACCATAAAAAGGGCACACCACTCCATAAATGGGCAAGTTCTAAGCTGTTCACTAACAATCTCGCAACTTGTTGAGCAGGCTCAGCTTCGAACAGTCGAGATTGCTTAATCGTTCTCTACGCTAAGAACTTTGCACCATTTATTCCAAGGGGGGGCGTTTGCGGAGACATTTACTCAAAGGCAAACTTCAATTTTGGGTTTATTGTTCAAATAAAAAAACAATAAATGAATAGTGAATTTTTCCTGTGCTGTCAGATTAAATCTAATTTTTTACATCTAAGAACAGGGGGTTAGAGAGTTGTTTAAGATATGTCTTCTAAACTAAATTCTTCAATGGTAAGCGCTTTGTTAGGCCGATAGTGTTGAATTAGAATATCCGACCATATTCTTGCACGCGTTGGTAGGCCTTGTTTTAACCATTGCTGCACCTGCTGATACACCGCCTGTTTAAAACTTTCAGATGGCCCACAATCACCGCTTAAGTTATCCGCACTAAAGTGAAACTTAAAGCCAGCTGATTGAGAGAATATCCATTCAAACGCTTGAGGTTTCACTTCTACTTTTTCAAACTCAGCTTGACGCTCGACAGAGCGACCGTCTGGCTCATACCAGTAGCCAAAGTCTTCCAATAAGCGGCGTTTCTCGCCAGCCACACACCAATGTGAAATTTCATGCAAGGCACTGGCAAAAAAACCGTGTGCAAAGATAATTCTATGATGGGGGTGCTGATTATCCGCAGGGCGGTAAATAGGTTCTTTTTCACAACAAACCAGTTCAGTATTGTATGAATCAATAAAGGCTTGATTAAAGAGTTTAACAAGCATTTCGGGAGTGTGTTGCATAAAGAGTGAGGTGTGTGAGATGAGCAGATAAAAGGCTACCAGGCCTGGTTATTGAGGCCTGGTAAGTAAAGCTAGATTACAACGTTGCCATCACTCTGCGTGCTGCATTTACAGTGTTTTCTATATCTTTATCAGTGTGTTTTGAAGTAATGAAACCAGCCTCATATGCAGATGGAGCCAAGTAAACACCTTCGTTTAGCATGCCATGATAGAACTTTCTAAAACGGTCCATATCACCTCTGGTCACTTGTGCAAAGCGGCGGATGTTTTTCTCTTCTGAGAAGAAGAAACCAAACATGCCACCCACCTGATTGGTTGTGAACGGAATGTTATTGTCATCCGCAGCTGCTTGCAGACCAGCTAATAGATTTGACGTTTTCGTTGTTAAATTTTCAAAGAATCCATCTTCTTGAATGAGCTGTAATGTTTTTAATCCAGCTGCCATTGCAAGCGGATTACCCGACAATGTTCCTGCTTGATAAACAGGGCCAAGCGGGGCGATATATTCCATGATTTCACGTTTACCACCAAAAGCACCTACTGGCATTCCTCCACCAATGACTTTACCAAATGTGGTTAGATCAGGCGTAATGTTGTAAACACCTTGCGCACCTTGAAGGCCAGCTCTGAATCCACACATGACTTCATCAAAAATCAATACTGCACCGGATTCGTCACAAACTTCACGCAAGGTTTCTAGAAAACCGTCTTCAGGAGGAATACAGTTCATATTACCGGCAATTGGCTCAACGATAATACAAGCGATTTGATCACCGATTTCTGCAAACACTTTACGAACTTCATTGGCATCGTTATGCGTTAACGTTAGGGTTGCTTCTGCTAAAGCCGCAGGTACACCTGGAGATGAAGGTACACCTAATGTTAAAGCACCAGAGCCTGCTTTTACTAAAAGTGAATCGGAATGTCCGTGATAACATCCTTCAAATTTAACAATTTTGTCACGCCCTGTATAACCGCGTGCTAAACGAATAGCTGTCATGGTTGCTTCGGTACCTGAACTTACCATACGGACCATGTCCATTGAAGGAATTAAATCGCAAACTAAGTCTGCCATTTCTGTTTCAATGGCGGTAGGCGCACCAAAACTTAGACCATGTTCAGCTTGTTGCTGCACCGCCTTAACCACTTCAGGGTGAGCATGACCTAAGATAGCAGGCCCCCAAGAAGCCACATAATCAATGTATTGTCTATCGTCCTCATCGGTTAAATAGGCTCCTTTAGCAGCCTTAAAGAAAACAGGGTCTCCACCCACACCTTTAAACGCTCTAACAGGCGAGTTTACGCCACCTGGTATATGCTTTTGTGCGGCTTCAAATAAATCATGTGAATTGCTCATGGAGATTCCTTTAGTATTTTTTAAAGTGCTTTTATGACTTTAAGCGTTCGGTAAAAGTTGTATCAATATTATAGCCTGAATTGTTATCAAACATAAGGTTCTAAAATGGGTTGAATTCATTTAAGGCTATTAAAATAATTGACTAAGTTGTTGGCTAGCCGATTTTACATCGCTATTTGCAAAAACGCCATGAATGACGGCAATAGAGTCAGCACCTGCATTAATCAGGAATTGAGCATTTTCTTGCGTGATTCCTCCTATGGCAACAATAGGAATAGTAAGTTCAAGCTTGGCTTTAAGTAGGGTGTCAATATCAGCTTGGTGTGCATTAGGTTTGGTTTTTGATGGAAAAAAACGGCCAAAAGCCACATAGTCAGCACCTAGTTGTTGCATTTGTTTGGCTCTTTGTAAATCGTTATAGCAAGAGACGCCAATGATTTTATTTGAACCTAAACGTTGACGTGCTTTGTGAATGTCATCGTCATCTTTACCAATATGAACACCATCGGCATTCACTTGTTGAGCAAGTTGAATATCATCATTCACAATAAAGCAGGCCTGGTAGGTTTGACAAAGCTGCTGTAACTCTTGGGCGATTTCCAATTTTATGTTTTGTGGACTGACTTTATCTCTAAACTGAACTACGCGTGCTCCACCTTGCAAAGCTAGGCGAACCTTATCAAGGGTGTTTTCAGGTGTAAGTAGGTTTGAGTCGGTAATGGCATATAAACCAGAGATACGAGCGGAATGATGCGATGGCGTGATAATAGAACTCATGAATTGTCTTTGGGAAGAGGGGATAAAACCATCATCCTAAACTTCAATTAGGGTGATGGTTATTAAGAAAGTTGTAAATGGCTTAAATCTGAGGGCTCAGTTGTTTAATTCGTTCTGTGACCATTTCAAATTGGACTTCGCCAACTTGCTGATAAACAATTTTGCCGTTTGGCGCTATTAAAAAGCTGGTTGGAGTCAGTAATATATCACCAAACGCTTTTGCTAATTTACCATCGGTATCCATAACAAAAGTAAATGGATATGGGTTGGCTTTAATAAATTTTTCTACCTGTTCGTTAGGGTCATAATCCATTGAAATTGCCACTAATTCAAAACGGTCACCCAACGTCTGCTTCATTTTAGCTAGGTCAGGCATCTCTTTGATGCAACCTGGGCATGAGGTTGCCCAAAAGTTGACTAAAACAGGTTTCATCGGCTTGTTTAGGTTGATGCTTTGCCCCTGAGTTCCCGTTACGGTGATTTCAGGCGCTTTACCTAAACCATCTGAAAATACGGTTAAATAGAGTAATGTTGATAGTAGACCTACAACAAAAAGACCAAAAATTTTGCTACCAATGTTTTTCATATGATTTCTCTAAACTGAGTGAAGATTTGTTTGTTTTAATTTAATAATCGTCACGTTAGATTATACCTAATTTAATAAACTCTCAATAAAAAAGGGCCATATATCACTATGACCCTTTTTGTGAACCTGAGATCTTTGCATGATAGGGGCGCAAAAGAAAAATATGGAAAAATTTGTCTGATTGAGGCGAAAAATGCAGCTAATAGCCAGCTATTAGAAAGTTTTTGAACGAAAATCAGGCGAATTTTAACTATTTTTATTTGTGAATCCTCTCGAGTAAAGGTCTCATTCATAACACCCTAGTCATTAGAGAGCCATACTTTCTTAATTATTCAGCGGTAATGGTTTCAACTCCATTTGCTGTACCACATAAGAAAATATCCGCTTTACGAGCTGCGAATAGACCATTGGTTACTACGCCAACAATGCTGTTTAATTCGTTTTCCATTGCAACTGGGTCGGTAATTTCTAATCCATGAATGTCTAAAATTAAATTGCCGTTATCTGTTGTGAAACCTTCACGTAATACAGGTTCACCACCGAAACGTTTGATAATCTCTCGTGCAACGTAGCTACGAGACATTGGAATGACTTCAACTGGAAGTGGGAATTTACCTAAAACGTCTACTTTTTTGCTGTCATCAGCAATGCATACAAACTTGTCAGCTACGGCTAATACAATTTTTTCACGAGTTAATGCACCTCCGCCACCTTTAACAAGGTGCAGGGCAGGATCTGCTTCATCAGCGCCATCAATATAAACAGACATTTCTGCCACGCTGTTTAAATCAAAAACAGGAATTCCGTGACCTTTTAAACGTTCAGCCGTTGCTTCGGAACTGGCTACCGCACCTTCGATTGTTCCCTTGATTTTAGCAAGTTCATCAATAAAGAAGTTTGCTGTAGAACCAGTACCTACGCCAATGATAGTATCTGGAACCACATATTCGATGGCTGCTTGAGCAACTTTTTGTTTAAGTTCGTCTTGTGTCATGGGTAGACCTCTCTGATTTTTTCTGAACGCTTTGCATGAAATGGGGTACAGGTATAAAAATTTCACCGTAAAGGAGAGTTAACTTTTGGTTTTAACTCGACCCACTTTTGCAAAGCAATCTGTATGGATAATTTTTGAATAACGGCTAATTTTAATCAATTGTGCTTAGATTGTATAGACTAATCTTATGGAAGTGCTGATTAAATAGTTTGAGATTCTGCGGGACTTTAAGGGGGTTAAGTTATTTAATTAGCACTTCCTTAAGGTAAAGAGATGTTTTGTTTAGATAGAAAACAACCAGGCCTAGTAAGTAACCAAGCCTGGTGGATAATGCATGTAAATGACTGTTAACAAAGTTTATTGATGTATAGAATGAAGAGTTGGTGATGGCGCAGTTTCTGGTTTCTCGTGAACCAATTTAGGCGGCATTGAACCTTCTTTACGCTCATAAGCTTCAACAATCATACCTGACTGAGAAACGTAGTACATATCAGGATAAACATGTACCGTTTTGAATGTCATTGGTCTAATTTGACGAGATTTTTCTGCCACAGGTTTACCTTGAGACATATACATCCCACACATGGTCATGCTGGTAACTATTTTGTGTTGGTCTATGTTTTTATGGTCGGCTACACTCAACTGGGAACGTAAATCAAGTTCTTTGATGTAGTTCTTTTTTTCATCCTCTGTTGTTAATGTTGAGTAGTTTACACATAAGTCTAAAGTACCTGTTTTAGAGAGTGCGCCTTCACGTTCTAAAACACGTTTAGCGGCTTCAGTCTGTGCCTGCACTGCAGTTGCAAAAAGTGCACTGATAATTAGCCCAATAGCAATAGGTGCTTGTTTAATTTTTTTCATATGATTTCTTCTATTATTTGTCCAACAGTTTTAAAACAGATTTAAAATTGCTGGAAGTTAAACCTAACAACATTAGATTTTAGCAGGAAATGATAGATTAATGCATGTGCTGTTGGTCATGTTCCATGTTATGTTCATGGTTCATATCGTGATGCATTGGCATCTTGTGTTTCATCATCATGCCTTTCATTGATTTAACAGGCATAGAAACAGTTTTAGAACTGCCGTCTTCAAAGTTAAGTTTTACAGTCACTTCTTGCCCCATTTTAAGCGGTTTATGTGGGCCAATTAACATAATGTGCAGTCCACCAGGTTTTAGTTCGGTTTTTCCTGATGCAGGTACTTCAATAAAAGGAATCTTACGCATACGCATAACACCGTTGTCATTGGTATGGGTATGCAGTTCTACAACTTTAGCCACACCAGAGTCAGCGGATACGACTTTAATTGAATTATTAGAGTGGTTTTCAAGTGTCATAAAGCTAGCGCTGGCAGGAGCTCCAGGAGGCACTTCTCGAGCAAAAGGTGCAGAAACAGTGATGTCATCCGCCTGACTGGCAAAAGCTTGAACGCTTGCAAAAGTAGCTAATAGGCCTAATGAAAGGGCGGTCATATTTTTTTTGAATGTTGTTTTCATATTGTTTCCTTAAAGCAGGTAAAAAATTCTAAAAATGAGTTATTTATTTTAATTTTGGTATTTACGGATTGCCACGACAAATCCATCAGGAGAAGTGGCATGAGGCAATTGTGTTTTAAGTTGACCATTAGCATCTATAACGTAAGTAAAAGCGGAGTGGTCTACGGCATAATTGGTGCCGTTATTCGGGTCATCGACTTTAGCGTAAACAACACCATAACGTTTGGCAATTTCAGCGATATTTTCTGGCTTACCCGTCATTCCGATAATATTGGCCTCAAAATAGTTGGCATATTCTTGCAGTCTAGCCGGGGTGTCACGTTCGGGATCGACCGAAATAAACAAAATCTGTAATTTGGACTTTTCATCATCGGTTAACTTTTGATAAGCCACGGATAAATTGCCTAAGTTTGTCGGGCAAATATCAGGGCAGTAAGTGTAACCAAAATAAGCCAGTACAAGCTTGCCTTTAAAGTCGGATAGAGTGTGTTGTCCATCAACTGCTGTCAAAGTAAAGTCACCACCTACAGGTCGATCATTAGATATGATTTTAGTTTGGCTTTTTTGGGTATTATCAAAGGGCTGGATAACGACGAATACCCCAACAAGGACACCGATAACAATCATTGATATAACAAGTTTTGGATTCATAATTTGATTACCCTTAAAGGTTGTTATTAGCGCTTCCCTAGAAATATTCGCTAATCAATTTTAAGCTTATCAGTTTAAAAAATTGATAAGCTTTTTCTGATTTAGAATTTAGCGTTTAATTTAGCCCAAACAATACGGCCAGGTTCATACGTTTTGTAGATATTTCCTTGAGTAGGGTCGTATCTGTTCATATGAGTAAAGTAGGCGTGATCAAACAGATTGTCAACTCCAGCAGAGAGTTTAAAGGTTTTATTAACCTCATAATTTGCGTACAAATCTACAGTGCTCCAAGCAGGTGTTTCATCCTCGCCAAACTCAGTATTTACCTCTGATTGTTCGGTTGCAAAATTAAAACGGGTACCCGCTTCCCAATCATTTAGAGCATACTCTACATAAGCACTACCAGACAGAGGGGACATGCTTGTTAAGTTACGTTTGTCTGTTTCATTGGTTCCTTTCGTCAAACTTGCATTTGCACCTAAAGTCACATTGTCTGATACGTTTATGACTGTAGACATTTCTAAACCGTATATAGTCGCATCTTTGTTTAGATAAACCGTGTTTGTACCCGCGGTGAGTAATTCAGAGGATTGGTTTTTACCTAAGTCACGCAGAATGTAATTATTAATAGAGTCGTAGAAAACGGAAGCAGACCAGTTGGTGTTTTTTGTTCTTTGAGAAAGACCCATGTCAGCTTGATTATGCTGTTCAGGTTTTAAGTCTGGGTTTCCTGTCCAAGCAGTCCCTTTGGCAAGAAATAATTCGGTTGCATCTGGGTAACGATGGGTTCGACTGATTCCAACAAACATATTCATATTATTGGCATATTTACGCTCATAACGAAGCAATGCGTTTAAATTGCTTTCATCCACCTTGGTTTTACCTGAATAGTTTTTATAAACGGCTGTGTAGTAACCAACGTTGGTGTTATCCGCATTTGCAACAAACTTTTCATAACGTAATCCCATGATGACTTTTTGGTTGTTTTTGAATAAAGACGTTGACTCTACAAAGACACTTTTGGTTTCACTTTTAGCATCAGGCCACATATCAAATAGAGCTGTATTGGTGTTAGCATTGTATAGAGTCGCCATTTTATCAACCGCTTCAAGTTGTACACCGTAGTCTAATTTAGTGTGCCCAATCATGCTAGTCAGCTTAATTTTGGCACCTTTGGTTTGTACATTGGTAATGGTTTCTTTGCGTTGTGTAATAGGTGTTGTAGGACGAAAAGAAAAGTTATCCATAACGTGGTCAACATCCGAGTTATAAACATCAATTTCAACGTCTTGGATAGAGCTGTTTAAATTAGAGCCTTTATATTTAAGACGAGTAGTACGGCCATCTGATTCTGGCGCATCCATCATGGCATCTTGAAAAAGAGCATCTTCCGTTAATGTTTTTTCATACGAAAGACGAAGTTCATGATTTTCACTTGGCGTCCAACCTAAATCAATATGTCCTTGCTGGCTATCATAGCTAGAACGAACTTCATCACCATTACCATCTTCATAATTTTCGGCAGATTTTTTAGCACCTTGTAAAACAATGTAACCTTTATCACCACCCGCTGATACGGTAGCGTTCATGTCTTGGGTTAAACCATTGTTTGTGGTACCAATATTAATTTCACCGTTGTAGGGTTTACCTTCTTCAAAAGTTGGTGCATGTCGTTCAAATAAAACAGTACCACCTGTACCGCCGGAGCCATAAGTTACCGAGTTGACACCTTTAATGACTGTAACTTCATCAAAACTACTCATTTCAGCATAAGCCGTTGGAGGATCCATGCGGTTTGGGCATCCACCCTCTATTTTTGCTCCGTCAATTAACACATTTAATTGCGTTGCTTTTTGTCCACGAATAACTAAATCAACCCCATGTCCACCCATGCGAGAAGCTTCTACACCTGAAATTTGGCGAAGTGTCGTGCCAGTTTCAGAGTTTCCCGCCTGTAACAGCGTTTGAGCATCCGTAGAAACTTGCTGTGAATCTTCTGCATCAGCAGTAACTTGAACAGGCGCTAAGTCTGTTGCCAAAACAGCGCTAGGAGCGAAACAAACAGAAAGAACGGCTAAGGTGATTTTTTGTCTAGAGAACATTATGTATGACCTTTTTTTATATTGTTGCTTATTCGTTTTATTGAATAGGCATTGCTTTAATTCGCTGTATTGTAAGTATTGAGAAAAAAAATAAGATTAAGAAAGTTATGACTATTTAAGGGTGAATATGGATAAACACTGTGTAAAGCCTTGAGGAAGTTTTGATTGGTTGATATGGCTCAAGATTTACTTAATTCCTATTAAATTTGTCAATAGAGGCGCATCTTGATGATGAATGATGTATTGGATTTAGGTGTTTAGTTGGGTCATTCTATGGCTATTCTGTCGTTTAAACTAAAGGTGTTTTTGGGGTTCTGGGTGCTATAATGTCGAAAATTAATTAACTTTATTAAGTAGTCGACTATGTATTGCTTAATTTTTTTCGTGTTTTTTTGCGAAGAAATCAGCCTTTATAGCCTCGTTTAGGAAAAATAATGCCAGAAGAAATTTTACGAAGAGTGTTAACCGTACCCGTTTATGACGTGGCCGATGAGACGCCCTTAGAACTTGCGCCACTGATTTCTAAACGTATGCAAAATAAAGTTTGGCTTAAACGCGAAGACCTTCAGCCTATTTTCTCCTTCAAATTGAGAGGGGCTTACAATCGCATGATTAACTTGGACGATGAGCAGAAAAAAGCTGGAGTGATTGCCGCGTCAGCGGGAAACCATGCACAAGGTGTAGCGCTTGCAGCAACCAAATTAGGGGTTAATGCAACGATTGTTATGCCTGTAACTACGCCTCCCATCAAAGTCAATGCGGTTAAAGCTTTAGGCGGCACGGTTGTTTTGGAAGGAGACTCTTATGATGAAGCATCTGCTTTTGCTAAAGATTTAGCTTCTCAGAGAGGTCTGGCATTTATACACCCGTATGATGATTTAGATGTAATCGCTGGGCAAGGTACTATTGCACTAGAGATGTTGCGTCAGCATAGTAAATCTTTGGACGTTATTTTTGTTGCAGTAGGAGGGGGCGGTTTAATTGCAGGAATTTCGGCTGTGATTAAACAAGTTTCACCTAAAACTCGAATTATTGGTGTTGAACCTGAGGATGCGGCTTGCCTGACTGAGGCATTAAAAGCCGGCGAGAGAGTCATCTTAGATCAGGTCGGTATCTTTGCAGATGGTGTTGCAGTCGCTCAAGTTGGAGAGATTCCATTTAGAATTGCTCAGACTTGTGTTGATGAGATGGTAACCGTTAAAACGGATGAGATTTGTGCGGCTGTAAAAGATATTTTTGAAGATACTCGTGCTATTTCTGAACCGGCAGGGGCTGTGGCACTGGCAGGAATGAAAAAGTTTGTAGAGAAATACAATGTTTCAGGGCTTGATATGGCTTGTATTGTCAGTGGAGCAAACATGAACTTTGACCGTTTACGCCACATCTCAGAAAGAACAGAGCTGGGTGAAAAACGAGAAGCTATTTTTGCGGTTACCATAGATGAAACCCCAGGTAGCTTTAAACAATTTTGTGAATTGTTAGGCAAGCGTAGAGCCATTACCGAGTTTAACTATCGCTATTCTGATGATAATAATGCCGTGGTGTTTGTTGGTGTACGAACAGAGGGTGGTCATCCTGAAAAAGATGCAGTTTTGGCGGAACTGCTTGCGGCTAATTACGCTGTACAAGATATGACTGATAATGAAATGGCCAAGTTGCATTTGCGTTTTATGGTTGGTGGGCACGCGAATGGCGTTGAAAATGAGCTGTTATATCGTTTTCAATTTCCAGAGCGTCCAGGGGCATTGCTTAACTTTTTAATCCATATGAGTGAAGAGTGGAATATTAGCTTATTTCATTATCGTAACCATGGCGCGGCGTACGGGCGTGTTTTGGTTGGCGTGCAAGTCCCACCAGAACAACATGCAGATTTTGAATGCTACCTTGAAAGCCTAGGCTATCCATTTGTAAATGAACAAGATAACCCTGGTTATCAGCTGTTTCTACGACCAACTAACTAGTCTTCTAGATTTTCTGATAACTTGAGTATTGCTTTAAATACTCAAGAGATATCTGTGAAATGTCATCATTAAATTCCCATGATTAAAATTTCAAATACTGTTTTTCTTGCTGATTCTGAAGTGGAGTATTCGGCTGTGCGTTCTCAGGGAGCAGGAGGGCAGAATGTGAATAAGGTCTCTTCCGCTATTCACTTAAGATTTGATATTGCAAAATCATCATTGCCTGAGTTTTATAAAACAAAGCTGCTAACGCTAAAGGATAAGAGAATCACTAAAGAAGGCGTGATTGTTATTAAGGCGCAAGAGTTTAGAGAGCAGGCTTTAAATAAAGACGCGGCTTTGCAACGTTTGGTTGACTTGATAAAGGCCGTTACCGCTGTACAGAGAAAAAGAATTGCCACAAAGCCAACTAAAGGTTCACAAAAAAGACGGTTAGAAGGCAAGTCAAAACGCAGTAAAATTAAAAGCTTAAGAGGAAAAGTAGATTACTGAATACAAATGTAAAATTACAACCTAACTTTACATTCTTAACAGTTAAGAAGTCTTCTAAATTGATGACTTCACCTGAAAAATTTCTTCGAGTCCTTCGGCTACTCTTTTTTAATGCCAAAAAAGAGTAGCCAGAAAAAGCGCACCACACTCCATAAATAGGCAAGCTCTGAGCCGTTTATTGTAACGCAGAGCTCGAACGAATAGCTGAGACAATTCATGAACTGACAAGGTTCTAAGCTATAAACAGTCGAGAATACTTAATCATACTTTACGCTCAGAACTTTAGGCGTTTTATGCAAATGAAATTTTGGCATTGCTAACGCATTCACAAAAGCAAAGCTCTGTTATGAGCTTTTAATTCTCAAGTGAAAATGCCTCTGATGTATTTCATTTTTTTATCTTGTCAGAAAAACCTGATTCTATAAGATATAACGATGTATCAGTTATTAAGAAAGCTTATCGCCCCAGTGCAATTTGGCGCGCAATAGTTCAAAATGATCATGGCTTTTGGGGTGTAGAAGTCGCAAGTCATGTTTGTTTCGTTTCACATAAGTTCGATGTTTTGGTGAAACATCTTGGGTAATTTGACCATCACAAATAATTTGTGCGGTATTATCACAGTACTCATGCGCCCGTAATTCAACTTCGCTATTAGCACTAATTACGTAGGGACGAGTGCTCATGGTGTGAGGGTTAATGGAGACTAAAGAGACGGCGTCTACGCATGGATCTAAAATTGGACCACCTGCTGATAACGCATAAGCGGTTGAACCTGTTGGGGTTGAGAGAATCATACCATCGGAGCGTTGGCTGTTTAAAAAACGACCGTCTACAAAGGTTTCAAACTCAATCATTCTTGGGGAATCTGTCTTATGTATTACCACGTCATTAATGGCACGTTCTTCAAAAACAAGTTCATCATTTTCATATACGCTTACTTTCAAAACATTGCGGTGCTCTTCTTGATACACACCAGAAAGCACTTCTTCCATTGTTTCAATCATGTCATCAGGAGAAATGTCGGTTAAGAAGCCTAAACGTCCTAAGTTAATACCCAAGATAGGTACATCGTAATCGGTAATGCTACGTGCAACATCTAAGAAAGTACCATCTCCACCCACCATAATCGCTAGATCAATGTTTTTGAGTAATTCAGCACGCTCTAATAAGGGTACGCGTTCATGTTTAGGAAACTTGTCACAAGAGGGTTTATCTAAATAAACGTTTCGTGATTTAGAACAAAGAAAATCAATTAAAGACTCAATGTGAGTCCAGCAGTGATTACCAGTGTATTTACCAAAAATACCAATATTTTGAAACATCTTTTAATCCATCTAACAGGCCTGCTATATTTTATAGAGTGAGTGCAGGACTTAATAAATATTGAACTAAGTCTTGAATAACCGCTTAAGCAACATATAATTTAGCAGTCTACTATTGAGAGTGCTTAAATGTTAAACGACCGTTCACAACTATTGTTTAAAAACTTAATGGGATTATACCTTAATGACGGCAAGCCGGTAGGGTCAACTACGCTAGCTAAATTACCCGACATTGGTTTAAGTTCAGCAACCGTACGTAACGTTTTGGCAGACCTCGAAAAAATGGGGCTTATTCATGCGCCGCATACCTCTGCAGGGCGAGTTCCAACCGATTATGGTTATCGCTTGTTTATTGATTCTATTCTCACTTATCAACCGTTATCTCAACAGAATCAGGCAACCATTAGAGATGAGTTATCAGTAGGGCTCAATCAAGATGCACTGATTGAAAACGCTTCAAAGGTTCTTTCTGGCATTACTGGCATGACCAGTTTGGTTTTGATGCCAAATAAAGAGCAAGAAATTTTAAAGCACATTGATTTTATCGCCTTGGGAGGCAACCGTGTTTTGGTGGTGTTGGTGTTTAATGACCAAGATGTGCAAAACCGCATAATTGAGCTGGAACAGTCAATCAGTAGCGATGAATTACAAAAAACGGCTAATTTCTTAAATGAGCAATGTTTGGGTAAAAGCCTCGCTGAAGCAAAGCAGTTTTTGATGAGTAGAATGGATAGCATTCGAACCACTACAAATGATTTTATGGCTTCGATTGTGGAAGCAACCGACCATGTTTTAGAAGAGCAATTAGAACAAAAAATGCCTTTTTTAGTTTCGGGAAAAACCAACCTGCTCAACTATCAAGAGCTCGCCAGTTCTGATAAATTAAAAGCCCTGTTTAATGCCTTTGAACAGCATTCAGACATGTTGAGTTTGTTAGATAAAAGTATGCAAGCGCAGGGAGTCCAAGTATTTGTTGGTCAAGAGTGTGGTAGTTCAATTTATCAAGATTGCAGTATTGTCACCACGCCTTACGAAGTAGAAGGTGAAGTTATGGGTGTGCTTGGCGTGGTAGGCCCAAGTCGTATGGATTATCAAAAGGT
>JAUUDE010000029.1 GCA_030826915.1 Thiomicrospira sp. | reverse complement strand
CTGAGTTTGGCTGTGAAAACTCTTAAAGAATGAATTGAAATAAAAAAACGCGCCTTAATTGGCGCGTTTTGTTTTGAAAAATGCTGTTTAAGCGTTTTCTAATGCGGATGCTTGAACACTGGGTGATTTTCATCCATTGCCGCTGCCATTCTGTAACGCAGTAGAGTGATGTTGGTTGGATCTGCTAAGGTTAAGGCTTTATCGGTTAGGTATTTTTCTAGTACCGGTAAGTCCATATCAATGAACTCTTCCACGCCTTGTTCAACTTCGGCTAAATATTCCGCAGTTTGCTGTAAGTCAGCCTGTAAGTCATCTTGCACTTGTTTAAATTCTTTTGCGCTCAACTCTGCCAGAGCATAATCTGCCTGTTCTGCTTTTTGAATGCTTTCACCTAAAGCTTCCCATGATTTGTTCTCAGCTTTCACCACAAAATCTTTCGAGTGGTTTAGAAGGGCGCGGTACGCTTTGAGCATTTTATTTTCGCTCATTATTTTCTCCTGCAATTGCATTGTTTCAACTATAATATTGAACTTATTTAATCTATTTAGCAAGTTCAAATTTTAACTTGCCATAACCGTTTGAGAAGTAGAAGAAAAACACCATGTCAGAAGTCCAATATAACCCGCAACAACTTGAAGCCGCTATCCAAAAAAATTGGGATGAAAATCAGACCTTTGTGGTGACTGAAGATGAGAGTAAAGAGAAATATTACTGTCTTTCCATGTTTCCTTATCCAAGTGGAAAACTGCACATGGGGCATGTTCGTAACTACACCATTGGTGACGTAATTTCTCGCTATCAACGTATGCAAGGTAAAAATGTGTTGCAGCCAATGGGTTGGGATGCTTTTGGTTTGCCTGCTGAAAATGCGGCTATGCAGCACGATGTTGCACCTGCTAAGTGGACTTATGAAAATATTGACTATATGCGTGAGCAATTAAAGTCTTTAGGTTTAGGTTATGACTGGACGCGTGAAGTGGCGACTTGTCACCCAGAATACTATCGTTGGGAACAGTGGTTATTTACCAAGTTAATGGAAAAAGGTTTAGTTTACCGCAAGCTCTCGGTTGTGAATTGGGATCCGGTCGATATGACTGTTTTGGCAAACGAACAGGTTATTGACGGTAAAGGTTGGCGTTCTGGCGCGCCTGTTGAACGTAAAGAGATTGCCCAGTGGTTCTTACGTATTACGGATTACGCTGAAGAGTTATTGCAAGATTTAGATAAGTTAGACGGTTGGCCTGAACAGGTTAAAACCATGCAGAAGAACTGGATTGGAAAATCAACAGGCCTGCAAATCTCTTTTCCAATAGAGGGGCAAGAGGGTAACTTGGATGTATACACTACACGCCCAGATACCTTAATGGGTGTGACTTATGTGGCGGTTGCGGCTGACCATCCTTTATCGCAAAAAGCCTCGGTAAATAATGAACCTTTAGCACAGTTTATTGAAGAGTGTTCGCACGTTTCTACGGCTGAAGCCGATATGGAAACCATGGAGAAAAAGGGGGTTGATACCGGTATTCGAGTTACACATCCAATTACCGGCGAAACGGTTCCTGTTTGGGCGGCTAACTTTGTCTTAATGGGTTACGGAACTGGAGCGGTAATGTCTGTTCCTGCTCATGATCAGCGTGATTATGAATTTGCTAAAGCTTACGATTTACCTATTAAAGCAGTGATTGCACCAAAAGCCGATGAAATGGCAGATGTTTCCGAAGCCGCGTTTACTGAAAAAGGCTTTTTGGTGAACTCTGGTCAATTTGATGGTTTGAAATCAAAACAAGCTTTGCATGAAATGGCGAAAGTTTTAGGTGAGAAAAACCTAGGTGAAAAGCAAACTAATTACCGTCTACGTGATTGGGGTATTTCTCGTCAGCGTTATTGGGGTTGCCCAATTCCGGTTATTTACTGCCCTGCGTGTGGTGCTTTGCCAGTACCAGAAGAACAACTACCTGTTAAGTTGCCAGAAGACGTTGTGCCAGATGGTTCTGGTTCACCTTTAGCAAAAATGGACAGTTTTAAAAACTGTGAATGTCCACAGTGTGGTGGCCGTGCTAAACGTGAAACCGATACTTTCGATACTTTCTTTGAATCGTCTTGGTATCACGCACGTTATACATCAAAAGATAATTCAGAAGCAATGCTGGATGAACGCGCCGATTATTGGGCGCCAGTGGATCAGTATATTGGTGGTATCGAGCATGCGATTTTACACTTGTTGTACGCTCGCTTTTTCCACAAATTAATGCGTGATCAAGGTTTGGTTAGTTCCGATGAACCATTTAAAAACCTACTGACTCAAGGAATGGTATTGCTTGATGGTTCTAAGATGTCTAAATCAAAAGGCAATACGGTTGATCCACAAGGTTTAATTGAGAAGTTTGGTGCCGATACGGTTCGCCTATTTATTATGTTTGCCGCACCTCCAGAGCAGAGCCTAGAGTGGTCTGATAAAGGGGTTGAGGGTGCATATCGTTTCTTAAACCGTGTTTGGCGTCAGGTGCATTCGCACTTAGAAGCAGGCCTGGTAGCTTCGGCAACCAGTTCAGAGGGTTTAAGCAAAGAAGCCAAAGCATTGCGTCTAAAAGTGCATGAAACCTTGCTGAAAGTGACCGATGATATGGGGCGTCGCCAAACGTTCAATACAGCAATTGCCGCATGTATGGAATTGATGAATGATATTTCTAAGTTCAGTGAAGAGTCAGATTCGGCAAGAGCTGTCATGCAAGAAGCATTAGAAACCGTTGTGTTAATGCTGGCGCCTATGACTCCGCACATGGCGCAAAGTCTGTGGGATTCATTAGGTGGAACAGGCCTGGTTGTGGATGCAACTTGGCCTGAAGTGGATGAATCTGCTTTAGTGAAATCAGAAATTGAATTGATGGTTCAGGTTAACGGTAAATTGCGCGGCAAGATTGAAGTAGCCGTTGATGCGGATAAAGAGACCATTCTATCTGCAGCCAAAACGGAAGAGTCGGTTGTTAAGTTTATTGATGGTAAAGAAATCGTCAAAGAGATTGTAGTGCCAGGTCGTTTAGTGAACTTGGTTGTAAAAGGGTAGTTTGATGTTAAAAAGCCTGGGTTTCTATACTTTTTTAATGATGTTGTTCACGCAGTTAGCAGGCTGTGGTTTTCATTTAAGAGGGTTGGATTCAACGGGTGCTTTAACGTTTAAATCGGCCCAGCTTGAAATGGGTTCTGGCGTAAAAGCTGAGTTTGAAAAAGCACTGGTTAGACAGTTAAGCAGTTCAGGTGTTACCTTGTTGCAAGACCAGAGTGCCGAGGTGCAAATTCAGTTACCAGCCACTCAGTATGAATCAACCAGAACCTCAAGCAGTGGTCTGGGTGATGCCACTTCTGAGCTGTTAAAAATGACGCAACCTTTTACTGCGGTGGATTTGCTTTCGGGTAAAACCATTGCCTCTGATTCCAGTTCGGTGTATCGAGACAGACAAATCAACACAGCCTCAGTGCTCTCTTCAGATAGTGAATTGCGAAGCATTCAACAAGCCATGAGTGAAGAGCTTGCTCGCAAAGTGATTGATAGAATTCGCCGCAGTATGCAAGCGGAAAATCAACAACATCGCCAAGCCAATAATTAACCAAGAGATGATTGAGTGATTTTAGCCAGTGCGTTTCTAAACCAATTAAATACAGGCAATTTAGAGGTTAAACCCATCTATTTACTGTACGGTGAAGAGCCGCTTTTTTTGCGTGATAGTTTAGACGGGTTGCGTAAAAATTTGCTTTCTATGGGATATATGGCGAGCGAAACCTATGATGTAGATAGCAACTTTGATTGGCAGAGTTTAAAAATGGATACCCAAGCGGGTTCGTTGTTTGCAGAAACGCGCATGATTTTGATTAATATGCCAAAAGGCTCACCAGGCAGAGAAGGCGGTAAGTTCTTTCAAGATTGGTGCGCGTTTACCCAAGCTTTACCACCTGAAATTGTTTTAGTGGTTTTGTGTGAACGTTTAGATAGTAGACAAACTAAAGCCAAATGGGTGACTTCCATAGAGTCAGCAGGCCTGGTTGTTCAGGCAAAACCTGTGCCCGCCAATGCGTTACCTGGGTGGTGCCAAAATCAAGCACAAAAGCATGGTTTAACACTTGAAGCAGAGGCCGCTAGTTTACTTGCAGAACGGGTTGAAGGTAATTTACTTGCCGCCGACCAAGAAATTACCAAATTATCTTTGAGTCTAGAATCGGGCACAGTCATTACCGCCCAAGATATTTTAGAGCATGTAGTGGATCAAGCGCATTATCAGTTATTCGCTTTAGCGACGGCTATGTTGAAAGGTAATACCGCTTATAGCGTGCAGATGTTGTCACGTTTGCAGCAAGAGGGCATTGAAGCTCCTGTGATTTTATGGCTGTTGTCTAAAGAAATTAGACAGCTCATTGAGTTGGCACAATTAACTCAACAGGTTTCATTAAATCAGGCATTTCAAAAATGCAGAATTTGGCAGTCACGTCAAAATGAGTATTCACAAGCGATGCAGCGTCATAACCTGCAAGAATGGCAAGGTTTATTAAAACAAGCTTTACAAATCGACATGATGATAAAAGGCATAAAGCCTACCTCAAGTGATAGGGAAGTGTGGTTTGGGTTATCCGATTTGGTCGCAAAAATCGCTCGCTGATGGGGATTTAATTCTGAATAAAAAGCGATTAGGCCTGCTTAGGGCATATAGACCACATAGAAAAAAATAAAAAATACAAGAATAAATTAAGAGAGTCCATTAATGAATGTAAAAGCGTATATGAATACTTTAGGCGAACAAGCTCGTAAGGCTTCTCGTGCTTTGGTTCGTGCAACCACTCAAGAAAAAAATGCCGCTTTATTAGCCATGGCTTCAGCGATTGAAAATTCCGCAGAATCATTAAAAGTGGAAAACGCAAAAGATTTAGCAAAGGGCGAAGCAAACGGATTAGATGCCGCCATGCTAGACCGTTTGGCTTTAACTGATTCCGGCATTGCAGGGATTGTAGAAGGCCTAACTCAAGTCGCCAGTTTGCAAGACCCTATTGGTGAAATCAGCGATATGAGTTACCGTCCTTCAGGTATTCAGATAGGTAAGATGCGTGTTCCACTTGGCGTAGTTGGTATTATTTATGAATCTCGTCCAAATGTTACGGTGGATGCCGCGGCATTGTGTTTAAAGTCGGGTAATGCGGCCATTTTACGTGGTGGTTCTGAAGCGGCTCATTCTAACCAAGCTTTGGCAAAATGTATTCAGCACGGATTAGAGGTGGCAGGCCTGCCAAAAACCGCTGTTCAGGTGGTAGAAACCACTGACAGAGCCGCGGTAGGTGAGTTAATTGCCATGCCTCAATTTGTTGATGTGATTATCCCACGCGGTGGTAAAGGGCTGATTGAGCGTATTAGTGAAGGTGCTAGAGTACCTGTTATTAAACACTTGGATGGTATTTGTCATGTTTACATTGATGATGATGCCGACCTAGATAAAGCGATTAAAGTGGCTTTAAATGCCAAGACGCATCGTTACGGTGTTTGTAATGCAATGGAAACACTTTTGGTTGCAGAGTCACAAGCGCAGGCGGTGCTACCGAAATTAGCTGAGCTGTACATAGAAAAAGGCGTTGAACTGCGTGGATGTGAAAAAACCTGCGCTATTATTCAGGCCAATGCCGCAACTGAAGAAGATTGGGCAACCGAGTATTTAGCACCAATTCTATCGATAAAAGTGGTGGCGGATGTGAATGAAGCGATGGATCATATTGCTGAATTTAGTTCTGGTCATACCGAATCGATTATTACCGAAAACTTCAGCACGTCACGCCGCTTTTTGGCGGAAGTAGATTCAAGTTCGGTTATGGTTAATGCCTCAACCCGCTTTGCAGATGGTTTTGAATACGGCCTGGGTGCCGAGATTGGTATCAGTACCGATAAGTTCCATGCACGTGGTCCTGTAGGGTTAGAAGGTTTAACTTCTCAAAAATGGATTGTTTTAGGTGATGGAACGATTCGTGGATAAGGTTGGTATATTGCTAAGTTATTGGCAAACAGTTTGATGAAGTTAATTGGTATAAATGGCGGTACCTTTGACCCTGTGCATTACGGGCATTTGCGTCCAGCATTGGAGGTCATGCAACACTTAGGTTTAGAGCAAGTCCGTTTTGTTCCATGCTTTCGCCCTGTGCATAAAGGCGAACCCAATGTTTCTGCTCAACAACGTAGTGAGATGATTCGTTTAGCCATAAACAAACAACCTAAATTTGCGCTGGACACCATTGAAATGGATAAAGGCGGACCATCTTATATGGTGGATACGCTGAGAATTTTAAAACAGGATTTTGCCGATTCTGCTTTGATTTTAATGATGGGAACCGATGCGTTTGCTAAATTTGATTCTTGGCATAAATGGCAAGATATATTGGATTTAGCCAATATTTTGGTGATGCATCGTCCGGGCGAGCCCGTGCCGCAAAATGGCAAATCGGGCGAGATTTATAAAAAATATCATGTAAATGCCTTTACACAAATCCACGGTCAAATAAAAGACATGGCGGTGACTCAGCTTGATATCAGTTCAACACGAGTACGTAAATATCTACAAGCAGGGCTCTCAGCCGAATATTTGGTTCCACCCTGTGTTATGGAATACATTAATAAACACGGGCTTTATCAGCCCAAATAACCTACAAAATCGATTTCGATTAAGGAGTACAACAGTTCAATGAGTATGGATATAAAACAAATCGAAGAGTTAATCGTCAATACGCTTGAAGATTCTAAAGGCCGTGATATTCAAGTTATGGATGTCAAAGGTATCAGTAGCTTTGCTGACCTAATGGTTGTTGCAACAGGGACATCAACCACACACGTGAAATCACTTGGAGCACACGTAGAAAAAGCCTTTAAAGATGCTGGTGAACCACCACTGGGTGTTGAATCTGCACCCCAACCTGACTGGGTTCTGGTGGATTTGGGTAATGCCATTGTGCATATTATGACGGAAGGCGCTCGAGCGCATTATGCTTTAGAGAAACTTTGGGATGTTAAGAGCCAAACGGCGGCGGCATTACAAGAAGACGAATAGTATAAGACCTTTGCCAAATAGAGCACATAGGTCTCCGTTTGTTTAAACGATATTTGAGAATCTAATGGTTATTCACTTTATTACAGTCGGCCAAAAAATGCCAAAATGGGTGCAGGAAGGGTACGCGGAATATGCAAAACGCCTGCCAAAATCGTGTGCCATTAAATTGGTGGAACTGCCAATGGCACAACGTGGTAAAACAGGTTCAGCCGAAAAATACAAAGCAGAAGAAGCCAAAAAAATCCTAGCCGCTATACCAAAAGGCGCACAGCTCATTGTTTTAGATGAGCACGGTCAGCAAGTGACCACCAAGAGCTTAGCCGAAAAGCTAGAAGATTGGCTAGCCAGTGGTCAAGATATAGCATTGGTTGTGGGTGGGCCTGACGGACTAGAGCAAAGCTTGATTGAACAGGCCAGATGGAAGTGGGGTTTGTCCAAACTCACCATGCCGCATCCGATGGTGAGAATATTGGTTGCTGAACAGATTTACAGAGCTTATTCAGTAATAAATAACCATCCCTACCATCGAGAATAAAAAAACATCATTCATAAAAAGGACTTTGTAAATGCACATGTTACGTAATATATTTTTGACTTTAATGTTTATCAGCATCACAAACTTGAGTTTTGCTGAAGATACTTCTCTTGCAGAAGAGATTAACGACTATATGGAATTTACCTCTTATTCTGACGGAACCATTACACAAGCGCAAATTGAAGCTTTAGGAATGGAAAACCTTTTAATCATAGATTCACGAAGTGAAGCACGTTTTACAGAAGGGCATTTACCAAAAGCTATGAATATAGAGTGGCGTCAAACATTGAATGAACGTGATAAAATTCCAAAAGATAAAATAGTGGTTTTATATTGCGACAGTGGTTTATTGTCATCAAAAGCACATTTTGCTTTGAAGTTAGTTGGCTATGAAAATGTTAGAGTCCTTTTGGGTGGTTATCAAGGTTGGCAATAACTTACATATGTGGTTACCAACACTGTTTTAGTGAACTATTCTTTGTTTTTTCTTGACCTAAAGCATTGAAATGTGGATAATTCCACGTCTTATTACATCGTAGTCATTGTTTCTGTGTACGCATAGAGCAATGTTGTGTTAATTGTTAATGATAGGTCTACGGATCGTTAACACGTAAAAACAATATTTCGGGAGAAATAACATGGCAAACTCAGCACAAGCAGCAAAGCGCGCACGTCAAGCAGAAACTCGTCGTCAGCATAACGTAGCATTACGTTCAGATATGCGTACAGCGGTTAAAAAAGTTTTAGCGGCGATCGACGCTGGTGATAAAGAAGCGGCAAACGTTGCTTTCCGTTCAGCTCAGTCAAAATTAGATGGTATGGCTCGTAAGGGTATTATCGCTAAAAACAAAGCGGCTCGTTCTAAGAGCAGAATCAACGCGCGTATTAAAGCACTATAAAATTTATAGCCATTGTCGTCCCTAAAACACGCTTCTTCTGCGTTAGAAAAATGGACGTTTACACCTGTAAACTCGCATTTTTCACCTTGAATAAACGAGTTTTAGAAACGAAATGACTTATAAATGAGTTGTTAGAAAAACCGGGATTTTATGCCCGGTTTTTTATTGTCTGGAATTTAGTGAGGTCTTTGCGCTCTTTTCTTTCAAAGGTCTCTTAGTATTAAAAGCGTGTTTTGCACACGCAAATGGATTTGAAATGAAATTATTAAAGCTTATGGCGTTACTTGAGGGGACGTCTTTGTTGTTGCTTTTGTTTGTGGCAATGCCACTGAAGTATCACTATGGTATGCCGGAATATGTGAGTATTGTTGGCCGTGCACATGGTGCTTTGTTTATTGCCTTTAACCTTATTTTGTTTTACCAGGTAAGCAAAGGTTTAGTGACACCAGTGCAGGGCTTTATTGGCTTTTTAGCCTCTTTAGTACCATTTGGTACTTTTATTTATAAGGCCAAAGCACTAAATAAAAAAACAGGTGCATAAGTTTAATTCGTTTGAAACTCAAGGGTTGATACAACCTCATTGAATTTGGTTTCAGAAAGAATCTTTTTCAGACCAAGCGTACACTCTAGGGTAAGCATCATACGTTTTTTATCTAAAGCGATTAACTCTTCAAGCAGTTTTTTGCTGTGTGCATTGTCTTGATTATCAAAATCCAATAGCTCTTCTTTAAGCTCGGATTTGATGGCATGGTATTCAGCGTTAATCTCTTCTACTGTAGCAAAGCTTTTGCGCGATATATTCCTTACCTGATCTAGCTGTTCACTTGTTAATTCAAGCGTATCCAAGTTATCCATCACAATAGGCATTAAAGTCACAATGTTGCTAGAGGGTTTAAAATCTTCTGCAATTGCTGTTGTGTTGAACTGTATGGCGGCTACAAAAAGTGATGATAGGTAAAGTTTTTTCATATTTTCATTCCTTACAAATTGAATACTGGTTTAGTATACAGATTAAAAGAGTTAAGTCGGGCAAATCATCTCACCTAACTCTTGAGTAAGTTTTAGGTTTTCTGAATAATCAACTGGGCAATCTATTAATACTACACAGTTGTCCTCTATTGCCTGTTTTAGTGTGGGTAATAAGTCTTTAGTGTGTTCAATTTTATAACCTTTTGCACCAAACGCCTCAGCTAACTTTACAAAATCAGGGTTGCTAAAGCTGACATTGCTCTCACGCCCAAACTGATTCATCTGTTTCCATTTTATTAAGCCGTATTGTTGATCATTCCAAATCAGGACAATAATTGGAATATTCAACCGTACGGCCGTTTCAACCTCTTGAAAATTCATCAAAAAACCCGCATCACCGGTTACGGCAACAGCAATTTGTTCAGGTTTGGCAAGTTTGGCGGCAATGGCGCCTGGTAAAGCTATGCCCATTGAGGCAAAACCATTAGAGATAATACAACTGTTCGGAGCTTCAGCTTGATACATTCTGGCTATCCACATTTTATGTGCGCCGACATCAGAAACAATAATATCTTGAGCGGCTAAAGCTTTACGTAAATCGGTCAGAATGCGTTGCGGTTTAACAGGATGGTTTTGGTCATCATCGAGTTGATGAAAGGTCTCTTTAATACGCTGTTTTAATCCTTGGAATGGATAGCCAACGTGGCGTTTACTGATAGCCGCTATGCTTGATAAAGCTTGGCCTATATCGCCAATAAGGCCCGCGGAAATCATGTAGTGCTCATCGACTTCGGCAGGCTGGGTGTCGATATGAATAATTTTTGTGTCTGGGTTTTGATTCCATAGGTGGGGGTGGTATTCCACAATGTCGTAGCCGACACAAATTACCAAATCGGCACGATCAATCCCGCAGGAGATATAGTCGTGAGCTTGCAAACCAATAGTGCCAAGAGAGAGTTCATTACTACATGGTAAAACACCTTTGGCCATAAAGGTGGTTGCAACGGGTATATTAAGTTTGGTGGCAAATTCTAACAGCGCATCACTGGCTTTAGAGCGAACGACCCCATTACCTGCAATAATAATTGGAAACCTAGCTTGAGAAATAATATCCGCCGCCTGTTCAACCTTTAATGGATTGGCATAAGAAGGCAGGGGGCTTTGTTTGATTAACGGTTTTTTGTCTAAGGTTTTTTCAGCGATGTTTTCTGGAAAATCGATAAAGCTGCAACCGGGTTTTTCTGCTTGAGCAACTTTAAAAGCTTTACGTACCACCTCTGGAACCACTTCGGGGGTAAGTATTTGGGTGCTGTATTTGGTAATGGGTTTAAATAGATTAACCAAATCTAAAACTTGATGGCTCTCTTTATGTAACCGATTGGTGCTGGCTTGCCCAGCAATAGCTACCACTGGCGCTCTATCCATATTGGCATCCGCCACACCGGTTACTAAATTGGTTGCACCAGGGCCGAGTGTTGCCAAACACACACCAGCTTGCCCTGTTAAACGGCCATAAACATCGGCCATAAAAGCCGCGCCTTGTTCATGACGAGTTAAGATAAATTGAATCTTGCTATCCAATAAAGCATCCATTACATCTAGATTTTCTTCGCCAGGGATGCCAAAGATATATTCGACGCCTTCATTTTCTAAGCACTTAACAAACAGTTCTGCAGCTTTCATGGTCATGACCTTTGTTGAATCAAGCGGTGACACGCTTTCTAAATAAGAGACAGAATTCACAAGATTTTCTTTCAGTTAATCTCGCCTCTTTATATTGGCATAATTTTTCTCATTGCGAAAATAAAACCTTTTTTATCAGTTCTAATTAAATAGGCCAAAACAACGGTGTTTGTTACAATTTACAAAAACTCAAATCTGCATGACTAACGTTTAGGAAACCGCTGTTGAAAAGAATTATTAAAGCCACGGCTACCGTAGGTGGTATGACCATGATTTCTCGTGTCTTAGGCTTTGTACGAGATGTGATTATTGCCCGTTATTTTGGTGCCAGCATGGGGGCGGATGCGTTTTTTGTTGCCTTTAAAATCCCCAATTTTTTTCGCAGATTATTTGCAGAAGGTGCCTTCTCACAAGCCTTTGTGCCTGTTTTGGCAGAGGCTAAAGAAAAACGTGGTCATGAAGCGGTTAAACATCTAGTCAATGCAATCAGCTTTAGACTTGGTGGAATCTTACTGCTACTGACGGCTTTTGGGGTGTTTGGGTCATCTTTGTGGATGATGGTGTTTGCGCCTGGTTTTATGGATAACCCAGAGAAGTTTAATCTTGCGGCAGATATGTTGGCGATTACCTTTCCTTATTTGCTGTTAATCTCTTTAGTGGCATTTTCTTCCGCCATTATGAATACCTACAATCAATTTGCCGTACCTGCTTTTACTCCTGTTTTTTTAAATTTGGTGTTAATCAGTTTTGCGATTTGGGTTGCACCTTTGCTGGATGTGCCTGTTATGGCGCTGGCTTGGGGTGTGTTGGTTGCTGGAGTGGTTCAGCTTTTGTTCCATCTGCCATTTCTTTATAAATTAGACCTTTTGCCACACCCTAGTCGTAAGAGTGATGAAGGGGTGGGCGAAGTTAAGCGCCTAATGTTACCGGCGTTATTTGGGGTTTCGGTTGCTCAAATTAACCTATTGGTAGATACGATTTTGGCCTCGTTCTTAGTGACAGGTTCGGTCTCTTGGTTATATTATTCAGACCGTTTAATGGAGTTTCCTCTAGGGGTGTTTGGGGTGGCTTTGGCCACAGTGGTGTTACCAGGCCTGTCTAAAAAAGCCGCCAATGAAAATTGGGATGGATTTCAGCAAGATATTGATAGTGCTTTACGTTTAGTGTTGATTATTGGGTTACCTGCGACATTAGGCTTATTGATTTTAGCGGAACCTTTAATCACAACCTTGTTCTTTTACGGCGCTTTTACCGCCCATGATGCCAATATGTCGAGTATGAGTTTAATGGCTTATTCATTTGGGCTTTTAGGTTTTATCTTAGTGAAGATTTTGGCGCCTGCTTTTTATGCTCGTAAAGATATGAAAACCCCTGTAAAAGTGGCGGTAGTCGCATTGGTCACCAACACGGTTCTAAACTTGATTTTGATTGGCCCTTTTGCTCATGTGGGTTTAGCCGCGGCAACCACCGTTTCAGCCTTTGTTAATGCAGGCCTGTTGTATTGGTATTTGCAAAAACAAAATGTGTTTAAACCGATGGCAGGTTGGGCTAAATTAAGTCTACAGATTGTTATTGCAAACTTCGCTTTAATCGCTTTTCTTGTGCTGCTTTCACCTAATGTAGAGGCTTGGCACAGCTTTGATGTTTGGTCACGATTGGCTTGGTTATTTGGACTTGTGGTAGGCTCAATTGTGCTTTATGGGGTAGTTTTGCTTATGCTTGGTTTAAACCCTCGCAGGCTAATAAGTCGACTCTGAATAACGACTTTAAAATTATGTGGGACGTTTAAGTAGGTAGGCTCTAGGCGTGGATCTCAGGTAAGGGTTGTTTCCTTACCAAGATTCACAACAACGAGCATGCCTGCTTAAACGCCCACCCGAAGGGGCTGTGCCAGCGTCCCCACAACTGCGTTAGAATTTCTTATGTTATCTAGATAGCACTTCAAAATTCTGCCTTGTTGAGGAAAAGCTGGCTTTGCCATAATTTAAAATAGTTATTCAGGGTCGACTAATAAACAAAACCAGTTAAAAATTGCCCAGTTTTTAAATATTTACAAAAAGTTAGCGGCCTCAATAGGCTATAATTTACGGCTTGATTTTAAACTCTAGACGTTAAATAGATGCAGTTAATTCGCGGCTTACACAATTTGCAACGCTTTAAAAAAGAATTATCACAAGGGTGCGTGTTAACCATTGGTAATTTTGACGGTGTGCATTTAGGCCATCAACAAGTCTTAAAAGAGTTGGATTTAAAGGCAAAAGAGCTGAATTTACCGAGCGTGGTAATGATTTTTGAACCCTTGCCGATTGAATATTTTGCCCCAGGAAAAGCCCCTGTTAGACTTATGAACTTTAGAGAAAAAGTTCAGGCTTTTCAGAATACACAAATCGATTACGTTTTATGTGTTCGATTTAATCAAAGTTTTTCAAGCCTGAGCGCTGAAGAGTTTGTGCAAAAAATTTTATTAGACGCTTTAAATATCAAACATTTGGTTGTAGGTGATGACTTTAGGTTTGGTAAACAGCGTCAAGGTGATTTTGCTTTCTTAAAGCAAGCAGGCCTGGACAACAAATTTAGTGTGACCGATATGCCTACTTTTAGCGTTGAAGCAGAAAGAGTCAGTAGCACACGTATTCGTGCCGCTTTAGCGACACAGACGCAAACAACGGAATCTACTGCTCATGATAATGAACAGAGTCAAAATGCATTTCCAGACTTGGCTCAAGCTAAAACCTTGTTAGGTGGTGATTTTAGTTTTAACGGTCGGGTTATTCACGGTCAAAAATTGGGTAGAACCATTGGCTTTAGAACGTTAAATTTAAACCCTAAACGCATTCAAATGCCAGTACAAGGTGTGTTCGCGGTTACGGTAGATGGTATTGCCGACAAACCTCGGCCAGGTGTGGCAAACTTAGGTTTGCGTCCAACTGTAGATGGAATAAGACCTTCGATAGAAGTGCATCTGTTTAACTGGGATAAAGACCTATATGGTAAACATGTGCAGGTCACCTTAGAAAAGTTTATTAGACCAGAAATGAAATTTGATGGCTTAGATGCACTGAAAAAGCAGATTGCATTGGATGCCCAACAAGCAAAACAGTATTTTAACCTTTCAGATTAAACCTTTTCTGAAAGACGAACAGAATTCATAAATTTTAATTTTAGGGCTTAGCCCTCTTAACATTGCGAAGTTACAAGATGACAGACTATAAACCCACTTTGAACCTTCCTGAAACAGATTTTCCAATGCGAGGAAACCTGCCAAACCGTGAACCTGCGCAAGTAGAGAAATGGTTGTCAGATTCGCTGTACAAAACAGTGCGTAACCACATGCAAGGTCGTCCTAAGTTTATTTTGCATGATGGTCCTCCGTATGCAAACGGCAATATTCACATTGGTCACGCGGTAAACAAAGTGCTCAAAGACATGATTGTAAAATCAAAAGGTCTAAGCGGATTTGATGCACCATTTGTACCTGGTTGGGATTGTCATGGTCTACCGATTGAGCTGAATGTTGAGAAAAAGAAAGGCAAAGTGGGCCAAAAGATTGGTGCAACGGAATTTCGCCAAGAGTGTCGTAATTACGCTCAAAAACAAGTCGATGGTCAGATGGCCGATTTCCAACGTTTAGGCATTATGGCCGACTGGGAAAACCCATACCTAACCAAAGACTTCAGTTTTGAAGCCAACGAAATTCGTGCTTTAGCCAAAATTATTGAAAATGGTCACCTAGTAAAAGGCACTAAGCCGGTTTACTGGTCTGTTGGTGGGCGTTCTGCATTGGCTGAAGCCGAAGTGGAATACGAAAACAAACGTTCAAAATCGATTGATGTGCGTTTCCCTGTTATTGACGAAGAAGCGTTTTTTAAACGTTGCCATCATGTAGAAGATCACACTGGTGAAGGCCCTTTATCAGTAGTGATTTGGACAACCACACCTTGGACATTGCCTGCTAACCAAGCCGTTTCTATTAATCCAGAATTAGAGTACGCAGTGGTTCAGGTGGAAGGCGAAAATGGTCCTGAGCGTCTGTTTATTGCAGAAGCCATGATTAAAGACTCGATGGATAAGTGGGGCTTTGATAAGTACAACGTGATTGCTTACGGACGTGGTGAACAGTTTGATTTAATTCGTTTACATCACCCATTCTACGACAGAATTGTGCCGTTAATTTTAGGTGATCACGTTACCACCGAAGCGGGTACAGGTTGTGTACACACCGCACCAGGGCACGGGGTAGAAGATTTCCAAGTGGGTCTTAAATATGACCTAGAAGTAGACTGCCCAGTGGATGGCAATGGTAACTATGTTGCAGGTACTCCGTTATTTGAAGGTGAAAACGTTCTTAAAGTGGACGATCATGTGCTTGACGTGCTTAAAGAACATAACGCATTAGTGCATATTGAAGTTATTGAGCACAGCTATCCACATTGCTGGCGTACTAAAACGCCGCTGATTTTCCGTGCCACTCCACAATGGTTTATCTCTATGACAGAAGGTGGTTTGCGTGAGAAAGCAATGGGCGCAATTCCAAAAGTAGAATGGATTCCTGAGTGGGGGCAAAACCGTATTGAAGGTATGGTTGACGGTCGTCCAGACTGGTGTATCTCTCGTCAGCGTTTTTGGGGTGTGCCAATTACGATTTTTGTTCACAAAGTCACCGGTGAAATGCACCCTCGTACTACCGAACTTATGGAAGACGTCGCCAAATTGGTTGAAGTAAAATCGATTGATGCTTGGTATGACTTAGATGTCGCTTCTTTATTAGGCGATGAAGCGGACGACTACGAGCAAGTCACTGATATCTTAGATGTGTGGTTTGATTCGGGGATTTCTCACTTTACTGTTTTAGGTCAGCGTGAAGAGTTACGAGCGCCTGCCGATTTATATTTAGAAGGTTCCGATCAACACCGTGGTTGGTTCCAATCATCGCTATTAACCGCTTTAGCCACAGATGGTGAAGCGCCTTACAAGCAGGTCTTAACACATGGTTTTACGGTTGATAAAGACGGTAAAAAAATGTCTAAGTCTAAGGGTAACGTGGTTGCACCTCAGCAAATTGCCAATAAATTAGGTGCGGATATACTTCGTTTATGGATTTCAGCAGCGGATTACCGTTATGAAATGACCGTTTCGGATGAGATTATTAGCCGTACGGCGGATTCTTATCGCCGTATTCGTAATACCGCTCGTTTCTTACTTGCCAATATCAATGGCTTTAACCCAGAAACGGATATGGTCGCATACGATGACTTATTGCCATTAGACAAGTGGGCAATTGGTCATGCCGCAAAACTTCAGCAAGAGATTGTTGAAGCCTATGATGCCTATAACTTCCATAATATCTATCAAGCAATGACACACTTCTGTTCAATTGAACTGGGTTCATTCTATTTAGATGTGATTAAAGATCGTCAATACACATGTAAAGCTGACGGCCTACCAAGACGTTCAGCACAAACGGCGCTTTATCATATTGTGGAAGCCTTAACGCGTTGGATGGCACCAATCTTAAGTTTTACTGCGGAAGAAATATGGAAAGAGATTCCGGGTAACCATTCTGAAACCGTGTTTGTTTCTACTTGGTACGAAGGTTTAACGGCCTTAGATGAAAGCACCCAAATGAACTCAGAATACTGGGCTGACATGATGGCAGTACGTTCTGCCGTGGCAAAACAGCTTGAGCAACTGCGTAATGACAAAGTGATTAAAGGTTCATTAACCGCTGAAGTGACACTGTATTGTGATGATGCCATCTTTAGTAAGTTAAGTATGCTAGAAGATGAGTTACGTTTTGTCTTGATTACATCGGATGCAACATTAAAGCCAATTTCGGATAAAACCGATTCAGCGATTGAATCTGAAATGCCAGGCCTGTGGATTGATGCCGGCGCAACAGACAAAGTTAAATGTGCTCGTTGTTGGCATCACCGCGAAGAAGTGGGCAAAATTGCTGAACACCCAGAACTTTGTCAGCGTTGTGTAGACAATATTGATGAATCGGGAGAGGGCGAAGTTCGTCATTTTGCCTAAAACCTGTTGCGAAAGATAAATACTGCGTTGAAAAAGGCCAAAATTGTGCTCATTTACGGTATGTAAACTGCGCAATTTTGGCCTTTTTCGCCTTGTCTTTAAGCTTCTCACGACGGTTTTATATTAATTTCATTTAGTGATGAATCGCACAATAAAACATTGGCTTACTCAGGCCTGTTAAACGAAGAGATGAAAATGTCAAAAGTAAACTCAACAGCCATTAAAACAGTTTGGTTATCCATTTTGGTGATTGTTTTAGACCAGCTTACAAAGCTTTGGGCGGTGGACAGTTTGGTGTTTGGTGAGCCTGTTGCCGTTATACCAAACCTAAATTGGACTTTAGCCTATAATTATGGCGCAGCCTTTAGCTTTTTAGCGGATATGGGCGGTTGGCAACGTTGGTTTTTTTCTGGGTTAGCCTTTGCTATGAGTGCTATTCTTTTAGTCTGGTTAACCAAACTTCCCAATAAATTCACGGTTGAAACTTGGGGAATCAATTTGGTTCTTGGTGGGGCAATTGGTAATGTGATTGATCGAGTATTAGAAGGCCGAGTCACTGACTTTATTGATTTCTATATCGGTACATGGCATTACGCCACTTTTAACGTTGCCGATATTGCTATTACCGTTGGAGCAGGCCTGCTTATCTTATCTGAGCTTATTTTAAAACCTAGAGCAGAGAAGGCTTTGAAAGAAACTTCTGAGTAACGACCAGGCCTGGTTAGTTATTTTGTAGAAATTTGAAATTAATCTTACATTACACGGAAGTTGAGAAGCTTTTTAATTTAATGACTTCGCCTTGATATTTTCTACCAGGCTTCCCGTTACTCTTTTTTATGCCAAAAAAAGTAACCAGAAAAAGGGCACCCCACTCCATAAATGGGCAAGTTCTAAGCTGTTCACTGACAATCTCGCAACTTGCTGAACTAGTTCAGCTTCGGACAGTCGAGATTGTTTAACCGTTCTCTACGCTAAGAACTTTGCACCATTTATTCCAAGGGGAGTTTGGGCATCTGCCGAAACATTGTCTCAAAACAAAAGCTCAGTTATGGGCTTAAAAACTTCAAATAAAAAACTCTAATCGAAACGACAGTTTTTCTGGTACAGTCTGATTAAATCTAATTTTTAGTACCTAAAATAATAATCTCTACTTTATAAAGAATACGTTATCTTTCTTTCAAACTTTAAGTTAATGACTTTTCCCAGATAACATGTTCTTGATGTTGTTTGGCTGTCTCTAGTAGTTCGATGAGCGGTTTTGCGCGATGGGCTAAACTGACGGAGTCATCATCCCAACTGTCACCGGATTTTGCGGTGGGTGTTGAGATGGCTTTTTTTAAGTTTTGAATTGCCTGTTCAATTTCATCTGCGGTAAATGCCCCCGGCACGGTTTCGCTATGTCCCATTTGTTTGATGAGTCTAAGTGCAACATTATCAAACATGGTGATATCCGCATGATGTTTAGTTCGAAAAATAATCATCTCTTAACTCCTGTTAAAATTTTTATTCAGTATTTCATATCTTAGAGGAATAATTTGAAGATAGGAAAGAATAAATTTACCTTGCTTTTAAACAAATTTGTGATTGGATTTAATTTAATGAAAGCAACCAGGCCTGGTAAGTTACTTAGTCGACTACTTATAACTCAATACCGTCAATTATCTAGTCATAAAGTCACTTCAGTAATTAAGCTAAAATAGCCAACATTCCATTTATTTTTAGTTGAATATTTATGAATTCCAATAAAACATTATTTACTCATATTCTAGGGTTTATTGTCTTAATTTTTGCGTATCTATTATTGATTCCAGGCATTACTGAACCTGTTTTGCATATGACAACTACCTTGGATAAGGCAGAGCTTGCTCTATTGGGTAAAGAGGCCATTTTATCGAGCGACAGTATCCCCAACTTTTTGATGCCTATGGCAATGGAGGTTCTGAACCAGATTAATGTCTCGGGAACGGTGGTGGTTCAAGATACGGCAAAAAGTATTTTGGGTACCGCACAAGGCTTGTGGCAGGATGGTAATTTGTTGGTTGCAGTTTTAATTATGTTTTTTAGTTTGGTTGTGCCGCTGATTAAAATCAGTTTATTGGCGGCGTCTTACTTGTTTAAACAATCTAAATTGAGTCGAGCAATGAAAACCACCAGCGGCGCATTGAGTAAATGGTCTATGGCGGATGTGTTTGTTATGGCGCTGATTATCTCGTTTTTAGCAATTAAAGCGAGTGAGGGCACTTCAACTTTATTGCAGACAACCATTACCTTGGAGTCAGGTTTTTACTACTTCTTGAGTTATTGTTTGCTGTCTATATTATCGAGCCAACTACTACTTAGTAGTCGCTGAATACCTACTTTAAATCATGGTTTGCCCAGAAACCTGCGAAATAGATCACTCGTGTTTATCTTTGGATGGAGAAGGCGTGCTATTTGAATCGGCTTGTTGATTATCAAGAATGAATTTTTTCTCTTCTCTTAGACGATTGGTGAGTTTTGTAAGTTGGCTTTGAATTTTCCAAAATAGGTAAGCAGGTTCATCACAAACCGTTTTGTTGTCTGGCGCTTGCACAGGCAAATGTGGGATAGCTTTATCTTCAGAGTGTAAGTCAGTAGCCTTTGTATTAGCAGAGGAGTGTGCCGTTTTTGGGCTAAAATCCATTTTATTAACCATTATGAAAACTCTCTTTGCACTCTAATTTAATAATAAATCTACTTTTTAGCGATTGTCTCTTTTAAAAAGTTTAACATTCTTACGCTGGCAAAACCATCGGCAGGTAATTTGTGTTTTACTTGAAACACACGCAAGGCTTTACGAGTTTTACTGCCTGCTATTCCATCTGGTTTACCTACATCGTAGCCTAATTGATTTAGGGTAGTTTGAATCTCTTTGATTTGTGCAAGACTCATTCCTTTATCATCTTTAGGTTGCTGTTTGCTTAGCGGAGGGCGTTTAACGATACGGTCTGCCAAGTGGCTTACTGCAATGGCATATTTGTCCGAATTATTCCAGCGTTTAATGACATTAAAGTTTTTATAAACAAGGAAAGCAGGGCCGCGGTAATCACTGGCTAACAGTAATTTCGCCTTCATATCCTCATTAGGTAAAGCACGTCCATCGGCTAAAGTAATGCCTAATTTGCGCCACTCAACTAAGGAACGTTGGGTTTTATTATCGGCAAGAGCATAGTTAAAACCTTTAGGTAGTGTGACTTCACGTCCCCAATTTTCTTCTTTTTGCCAACCGAGTTGATTTAAAAAATTACCTGCTGAATAGAATACGTCAGGCAAGCTGTCCCATAAGTTGATTTTGCCATCACCATCTCCGTCTACCGCATACTGTAGGTAGTTAGAGGGCATAAACTGGCATTGTCCCATTGCCCCAGCCCAGGAACCTTTCATCTGTTTTAAAGAGACATGACCTTTATCTAAAATGGTTAGAGCACTAAGGAGTTGCGTGGTAAAAAATTTACTGCGGCGTGGATCGTAGGCCAGTGTTGCCAAAGATTCAATAATGGGAATATTTCCAGTGTAACTGCCATAGTTGGTTTCCATTCCCCAAAAAGCGACTAGAAAACGGCCTGGTACACCGTATTTTTTTGTGACTTTATCCAGTAATTCCTTGTTTTCAGCATAGCCCTTTAAACCATTTTTAACTCGGGTGTCGCTGACAGCACGATTAAAATAATCAAAAAAGGTTTTTGTAAATTCAGGTTGTTTTTTATCTGACTGCAATACTTTTTTATTAAGACGAATATTTTTAAAAGCACTGTCCAATGTTTTTTGAGAAATACCTTTATTACGAGCCTGCTTTTTAAAATCACCAAGCCACTCTTTAAACCCTGTTTCAGATGGCGTGAAATCTGAAGTCTTAGCGTGGCTAGAAACAATAAATGTCGTAAATAGCAGGGCAGTGAGCAATTGTGTAATAAGGCGTTTCATCTTTAGCATGGTTTGAGCTCTAAGTAATCTTAAGTAAAAGTTTTTAAGCAATCTCTTATTCTACCGAAACTAAACAGAAGTTGGCGGCAAAACAGTTTAAAATTACCACATTAATGGAATCAGAAATGTTCTGATAGAGACCTTTGCACGAGAGAGGCGCAAAAGGAAAATATGGAAAAATTGGTCTGATTGAGGCGAAAAGTGCAGCTAATAGCTAGCTTTTAGCAAGGTTTTGAACAAAATTCAGGCGAATTTTAACTATTTTTACTTGTGAATTCTCTCGTGCAAAGGTCTCTTAATAAAAAGAGCGATGCTGCAACACGAATTTATGGATGCTAAATAATGAAATTTTTTGCCACAGCCCCAGGCGGTTTAAGTGAGTTACTAAGAGAAGAGTTAATGTCTTTTGGTGCAACCGAGGTTAAAGCTCAACCAAGGGGTGTGACCTTTGAGGGAAGCTTGGAAGTTGGTTATCGTAGTTGCTTATGGTCACGTTTAGCAAACCGAATTTTTATTACCGTTTTAGAAGCGGAACTTGAAACCCAAGAAGATTTAACAGAGGAAGTTGCCAGCGTAAATTGGCACAAGCACATGGATGAGTTTGGCACCTTTGCTGTTTCGTTCTCTGGTAAAGGCATGGGAATTGATCACAGTCATTATGGCGCATTAAAAATCAAAGATGGAATTGTTGATTATTTTAGAGGCATCAGCAATAACCGCCCTAAGGTTGACACGGTTGACCCAGAGTTGCGTGTGCATGGTCACTTAAACCGTAATCAGTTGACCTTAAGTATTGATTTGGTTGGCTATAGTTTGCACAAACGTGGTTATCGTGATGGTCAACAAGTGACCGCACCGCTAAAAGAGAACGTAGCTGCGGCACTGTTAATGCGCGCAGGATGGCCAGAAATTGCGAAATCGGGTGGCTGTTTATATGATCCAATGTGCGGTTCAGGTACGTTTTTGGTAGAAGCGGCGATGATGGCATCTGACCTTGCACCAGGCCTGGATAAGGCAAGCTATATGCTGTTGACCACTTGGAAACAGCACGATAGCTTATTGTGGAATCGTTTAATTGAAGAAGCCAAACTTCGTGAAGCAAAAGGTTTACGCCACTTACCCGATATCTATGGTTCAGATGCCTCTCATAAATCATTAGATATTGCAGAAGAAGCGATTCACAATGCAGGTTATTTAGACTCTATTGAAATCAAGCAAATGACGGTTGAGCAGGGAAGACGTTGGGGCGATTGGCAACCAGGCCTGGTCATTACCAACCCTCCGTATGGTGAACGTTTAGGTGATAAAGAAGAAGTTAAAGGTCTTTATAAAGCGTTAGGAACTTACCTTAAAAATGAATTTGATGGTTGGCAAGGTGCGGTGTTAACTTGCAACCCAGAGTTAGGAATGTATCTTGGTTTAAAAGCCAAACGTAGCCATAATTTTTCTAACGGGCCGATGGAATGTAAGTTATTCCGCTTTGATATTCGCCCTGAATTTCATCGTGAACCTTCTATTAAAGGCGGCGCTAACTTAGTTGAAGAAGTCAGTAATGTGCTTCCTGAATTATCCAACTCGGCGGGCGCTGAAATGGTGGGTAACCGTATTAAGAAAAATTTAAAACAGTTACGAAAGTGGGCGAAGAATAATGAAATTTCTGCCTACCGTGTTTATGATGCGGATTTGCCGGAGTATGCCATTTCTGTTGACTATTATCAGACTGAGGGTGCCGGTGAATGGTTGATTGTTAATGAATATGCCGCACCGAAAACAGTGGATAAAGCCAAAGCCAAAAGACGCTTGCATGAAGCCTTAGCGGCACTGCCAAATGCTTTTCCAAGTGTCGCCAAAGAGCAAATTGTCTTTAAAGTTCGTAGTCGTCAATCGGGTTCTTCTCAATATGAAAAACTGGATGAAAATAAAACTTATCACACAGTCATAGAACACGGTTCTAAAATCCGTGTCAACTTTACCGACTACCTAGATACAGGCCTGTTTTTAGATCACCGAGATGTGCGAGCATTGGTGGCACAAAAGTCGGTAGGTAAAAGTTTACTTAACCTATTTTGTTACACCGCAACGGCAACGGTAGAAGCCGCTGTAATGGGGGCGAAAAGCAGTTTAAGTGTGGATATGTCTAAAACCTATTTGTATTGGGCAGAACATAACTTAATGCAAAATAATGGTGATCAAACTCGACACAAGTTTAAACAAGCCGATGTTTTAGAGTGGCTAAAAAACGAGAGTGAAAACCCAACTGAAACATTTGATGTCATTTTCTTAGATCCACCTTCGTTTTCAACCTCAAAACGTATGGAAGGCACTTTAGATATTCAGCGTGATCATGTGACTTTAGTGAATCAAGCTTTAGCGTTATTGAACCCTGGTGGTACTTTGGTGTTCTCAAATAACTTACGTAAGTTTAAGTTAAACAGTGAAGCTTTTGAAAACGTCAATATCGAAAATATTACTCACAAAACAATGCCTAAAGATTTTCAACGTAACAGCAAAATCCACCAGGCCTGGTTGTTTACCAAAAGTATGTAAAATTTAGTCTTTAACAGACAGTGCAAGATTGTTAGTGAACAGCTTAGAACTTGCCCGTTTATGGAGTGGGGTTCATTTTTTGTCTTGTCTCTTCGCTACGCTTCAGCCAAGTTCTTCGTTTGGTTACTATTTTTAGGCAAGTAAAAAGAGTAACGGGAAGCCTAGTAGATAATATCAAGGCGAAGTCACTAAATTTAAAAGGCTTCTCAACTTTTCTGTATTGTTAGATTAAGCATACATAAACATATTTGTTCAAAACGCTCAAATGAGCTAAACACTTGAGGCAGATTAACTCTTGAGTCTTAGTTATGGTTTATGATGCCTTTCCAAAGGACAATCAACAAGACTTAGGAACACCGCTGATGGAACAGAAAATTCAATTTGATGAAGCGTTAATTAAACGTTACAACCAATCTGGCCCTCGTTACACTTCTTATCCGACTGCGGTGCAGTTTGACGAAGCTTTTGGCATTGAAGACTATAAAGATGCCGCAGCTAGAAGTAATGAAGCTCAGCGTGGTTTATCACTTTATTACCACATTCCTTTTTGCGATACGGTCTGTTTCTTTTGTGCCTGTAACAAAGTCTGGACGCGTGATCGTTCTAAAACCACGCCTTATCTAGAACGTCTTTTCAAAGAAATTGAGATGCAATCTGAATTGTACGACAGCAGTCGTAAGGTCGAGCAATTGCACTTAGGTGGCGGTACGCCGACTTTTATCAATAATGATTAAATGACGCAGTTAATGGAAAAAACACGCAAACATTTCAATTTATATGACGATGATTCTGGCGAATACTCGATTGAGATTGATCCACGTGAAGCCAATCGTGAATCGGTAAAACTATTACGAGAGCTTGGTTTTAACCGTATGAGTTTAGGGGTACAGGATTTTGACCCTGCGGTGCAAAAAGCGGTGAACCGCATTCAAACTCAAGCGGAAACTTTTGAGGTATTAGAGGGCGCTCGTGAAGCAGGGTTTATGTCTGTCAATGTTGACCTAATTTATGGTCTGCCATTGCAAACCGAACAAGGTTTTATTAACACCTTAGATAAGGTATTGGAGGCACAGCCAGACCGTTTCTCAATCTTTAACTACGCCCACATGCCAAGTATGTTTCCAACACAAAAGAAAATGAACGAAGCAGATATGCCATCCGCGGATGAAAAGTTGACGATTTTGCACTCTACCACCGAACGTCTATTAGAAGCGGGCTATGTTTATATTGGTATGGATCACTTCGCCAAACCAGATGATGAACTGGCTGTGGCACAACGTAATGAAAACCTATACCGTAATTTCCAAGGTTATTCGACCCATGCCGAGTGTGATTTAGTGGGTATGGGGGCGACATCCATTTCATTGGTCAATAACACCTATGCGCAAAACTGTAAAAGTTTGGCGGAGTATTATGAAGCGATTGATTCAGGTAATTTAGCGGTTTATCGAGGTGTGCAATTAACAGAAGACGATGAATTGCGTAGAGATGTGATTACTCGTTTAATCAGTCATTTTCATCTGAACTTTGCCAAAATTGATGCGCAGTGGAATATTCGTTTTAAAGAGTATTTTGCAAAAGAGTTACAAAACTTAAACCCTATGGCTAAAGATGAATTATTGACCATTACGGATCAAGATATCTATATCAGTGCCAAAGGTCGTTTACTGATTCGTAATATCTGTATGGTGTTTGATGCTTACCTAAAACAAGGCACAGAAAATCGTTTTTCTAAAGTTATTTAAACCTCTCTTTATTTCAAATAGCTACCAGGCTTGGTAGCCTTGAATGTAGTTAATATTGATTCACTTCGTCTGAATAAAAGCCTTTAATCACTTTTTGAGGTTTCGGCTCAAATTCTTCGCCAGGTTTAGGGAACCAGTTAACGGTTTTTCCTGTAAAGTAATAAACCGTTAAACCAATCCACTCTCGCCAAGCGGGTTCTAAAGCTTTTAGGTGATCAAACAGATCAAAGTCAAACACTCTTAATTCATCGGAATTGGTTCTATAGTCTACTGGAAATGGAATGACATTTATTCCTTGAGCACGAGCAACACCAACTGCTCTAGGTATGTGAAAAGCGGACGTTACCAATAGGTATTTTCCATTCTGTTTTGGCAATAATGGTTTGGTGTATTTAAAGTTCTCGTAGGTATTACGAGACTTCGATTCAATAATTAGGCGCTGTTGATCAATACCAATGGTCGTGAGCAAACTACGTGCTAAAGCGCCTTCTCCTTCAGTATTCTGCAAACTCACTAAACCGCTACCTCCAGTGAAAATAACCGGTGCATTTGGAAAAGTGGATGCGAGGTTAGCGGCACCAATATAACGGTCTCCACCCATGCCTAACTCAGCAACATGCCAGCTTAAAGAGCGCTTTAAATCTTCTCCTCCTCCCAATACGATAATGCCGTCTACTTCTTCGGGTAAGGTTTCTGGTACTGAAAAACGGTTTTCTAAAGGTTGCATAAGATAATCACTAAATGGATATGCCATTAATAGAAAAGCAACCAGGCCTGTTGGAATGAGAATTTTTTTTGCGGCAGAAAAATTATCGAAAAGCAGAAATAGAACTCCAAGCGTAATGGCAAAAACCAGAATATTGCCAGGACTTAAAAAAGCCCACCCAATTTTTGAGGCAAGAAAAAACAGTTCATCCATGTGTCAGTGTTCCTAGTTGAAGTTTTTGAATAGTGGGTTTTTCGAATAATTATTTCAAATCAATATCATACTATTTAGGGTCGACTATTTACATGCAAATACAATGGAAAATAAATTCAATTTAGACTTGAATGATTTAATAATATCCCCATATTTTAGGTAGTTATAAAGAATTACTTAAGGAGTTTGCCAAAGATGATGGACAAATTTACAACTCAATTTCAGACTGTTTTAGGTCAAGCGCAATCACTGGCTGTTGGTAATGACAATCAATTTATTGAACCGATTCATATTTTATCTGCTTTGATTGATGAGTCAGGTAACTTATTGCAATTAGCCAATGTCAATGTGCCTTTATTAAAGCAGTCTTTGACTGAAAAAGTATTGAGCTTACCGAAAGTTTCTGGTGCTGGAGGCAATGTACAGCTGTCTCAACAATCAGCGAATGTGCTCAATTTAATGGATAAGCAAGCACAAAAAAATGGTGATAGTTATATTGCCAGCGAACTATTTTACCCAGCTTTATTAGAAACATCGGATACTGCGGCTTCGTTATTGAAGAAAGCGGGAGCCAGTCAAGAATCGATAAATAATGCTATTCAACAAGTACGAGGGGGAGAAACCGTGCAAGATCAAAATGCAGAAGAAAACCGTCAAGCATTAGATAAATATACTGTTGATTTAACCGAACGTGCCGAACAAGGTAAGTTGGATCCAGTCATCGGTCGTGATGATGAAATCCGCCGAGCCGTTCAAGTATTGCAGCGTCGTACCAAAAACAATCCAGTATTGATTGGTGAACCAGGGGTGGGTAAAACGGCTATTGTTGAAGGTTTGGCACAACGTATCGTGAATGGCGAAGTACCTGAAGGTCTTAAAAATAAAAGATTACTGTCTTTAGACTTAGCAGGCCTGCTTGCTGGAGCCAAGTATCGTGGTGAATTCGAAGAGCGTTTAAAAGCGTTATTAAAAGACTTAGAGAAACAAGAAGGTCAAGTCATTCTGTTTATTGATGAAATTCACACTATGGTCGGTGCGGGTAAAACCGAAGGCTCAATGGATGCAGGAAATATGCTGAAACCTGCTCTAGCTCGTGGTCAGCTACACTGTATTGGTGCTACGACTTTAGATGAGTATCGTGAAAACATCGAAAAAGATGCGGCATTAGAGCGTCGTTTTCAAAAGGTGATAGTTGATGAGCCAACCGAAGAAGATACCATTGCGATTTTACGTGGCCTCAAAGAGCGTTACGAAGTGCATCACGGTGTAGATATTACTGACCCTGCTATTGTTGCAGCGGCCAGTTTATCGCAACGTTATATAACAGATAGACAGTTGCCAGATAAAGCTATCGACTTAATCGATGAAGCGGCTTCACGTATTCGTATGGAAATTGATTCTAAACCTGAGGTCATGGATAAACTTGATCGTCGATTGATTCAGTTAAAAATTGAACAGGTTGCTCTAAAGAAAGAAAAAGACGAAGCGTCTAAAAAACGTTTGGCTATTTTGCAGGATGAAATCCGTGCATTGGAAAAAGAGTATTCAGATTTAGAAGAAGTTTGGAAGCGTGATAAAGCGGCGATGCAAGGTGCTCAACAATTTAAAGAGCAACTTGAAGCGGCACGTATTGAATTAGAATCGGCTCGCCGAGCAGGTAACCTTGCCAAGATGTCTGAAATTCAATATGGCACCATTCCAGAACTTGAAGCAAAAATTCAAGCTGCAGAAAGTGCGGAGAATGAAGTTGAATCTGGTGAAGAGAATCATCTGTTACGTAATAAAGTAACAGAAGAAGAAATTGCGGAAGTGGTCGCGCGTTGGACAGGTATTCCTGTCTCACGCATGATGGAAGGTGAGCGTGACAAACTGCTACGAATGGAAGAAGCACTATCCAAAAATGTGATTGGGCAAGATGAAGCGGTTAAGGCTGTATCGGATGCGATTCGTCGTTCTCGAGCAGGCCTGGCTGATCCAAATCGTCCAAATGGTTCTTTCTTATTCTTAGGGCCAACCGGGGTAGGTAAAACAGAGTTGACTAAATCTTTAGCGGACTTCTTGTTTGATACCCAAGATGCGATTGTACGTATTGATATGTCTGAGTTTATGGAAAAACATTCGGTAGCACGTTTAGTTGGTGCGCCTCCAGGGTATGTTGGCTATGAACAAGGTGGTTATCTAACAGAGGCGGTTCGCCGTAAACCTTATTCGGTTATCTTATTAGATGAGGTGGAAAAAGCACACCCAGATGTATTCAATATCTTACTTCAGGTATTGGATGATGGACGCTTAACTGATGGGCAAGGTCGTACTGTTGACTTTAAAAACACTGTTATCGTTATGACATCGAACTTAGGTTCTCAAGTGATACAAGAGAAAGCTGGAGTGGCAAGCTATGATGAGATGAAATCTGATGTAATGGAAGTAGTTGGTGGTTATTTTAGACCTGAATTTGTTAACCGTATTGATGACATTGTGGTGTTCCATCCATTAGGAAAAGAGCAAATTCGTTCTATTGCCAATATTCAGTTGCAAGCTTTGCGTAAACGTTTGGCTGATTCCGACTTAGGTTTGGATGTGAGCACAGAAGTGCTTGATGCCATTGGTGAAGCTGGCTTTGACCCTGTATTTGGTGCGAGACCTTTAAAACGTGTGATTCAACAACGTATTGAAAACCCTCTTGCACAGAAAATACTCAAAGGTGATTACGTGCCAGGCTCTACCATTCATGTTCAACTAGAGAATGGCGAAATCGTTTTTAACTAAATGTAGTTAAAACAGTTAAAGCTTTAATATAATCTTTGAAATAACCCTCATAGCCTTAATTGATTATGGGGGTTTCTTTATTTCTGGCAAAAAAAAGCCCCGCGTAAAGCGAGGCCTTTTTGAGATTGTAATTGGTTAGCTTAACCAAATACATCCGCAGTGATGTTTTTGAACCATGAGTGAGCGTAAAGTTCTTCACGCTTACGTAGTTCAGGATCATAAGCGCCAGTGAGACCACCAGAACCTTTAACCTTAACAATTT
>JAUUDE010000093.1 GCA_030826915.1 Thiomicrospira sp. | reverse complement strand
TAAATCTTTAGCTTCAGTTTGGTTCCACCATCTCCAAAAGAAGATTGATAAATCGCATAGTTTTTATAGTAAAGCGGGTGATTTACTGCAATGGTTTGTTCAATAGGTTTATCTAAGTCAGGTGCATATAAAATCAAATCACTTTCAAACGATTTAGGCATTCCTGTATCGTAATATTCAATACGGAAGTTTTTGTTGACTATGGTGAAAGGCAGTTTTTGTACAAGGTAGCCATTTTCATAAGGTAAAAACAGTACATCTGTTTTCTCACCTTCGGGGACATTAACAGAACCACGAAAAGATAAATTTTCTGGTCCTAACCAAGATTGTTGGCCAATTTCATCTAAGCTAACAGAACGTGTTTCAGGCTTAAGATCTCCCGTTAGTTCACGGAATTTAAGTAGCAAGTTACTGTCTAGTAGTGCACCAACACAAATAACAATAATGGAAATATGGGTAAAGAAATAACCTAGTCGATTCCATCGGCCTTTTAAACCAGCTACGGTAACACTACCATCGTCACGTTGATGCACTTTAGTTTTATAACCATTATGCTCAAGCAAAGCTTTTGCGTAACCCTGTTGTTGTTCAAGAGTTAAAGGGCTATCAATAACGGCATTATTAGGTTGATGTTTAATGGCATTTTTAGAAAGTTTTTCACTATACTGTTTCATATCTTTTAAAAATGTTGGTGTGTTACGTGTCACACAAACACTGGTAGAAAGCAGTAAAAAAACCAGTACTAAAACAAACCATGCTGCTCCGTATACGTGAAACAGACCTAAGCTGTTAAATACTTCAGACCAAAATGGTCCAAATTTAATAATGTAGTCTTGCGTTGTTTGGTTTTGTTGCAGAACCGTACCAATAACCGATGCAATTGAAAGCATGACCAATAAAGTTACAGCAAGGTTCATGGAACCTAAAAAACTCATAAAAACACTGGGCTTTTTAGATTTTTTACCTTGGTTTTGGCCTTTATTCGGTTGTGAAGGCGCGTTATTTTGTTTCGTTTCTGCTTGAGTTATGTCAGTCATAGTATCGTTTTTGTTAGCTTTATCTGGTTATGTTTTTTAGGTTAAAAATCTAGAAGATTGTTTTATAAGGATAATTTATAAAAAACCTTGCTTAAACCTTGTTTTTAAAAGGGTTTTAACTAAGTAATTTTTCCTTAACCAGATAGAATTCGTTAAAAAATAGGATAGAGTATATACTTATGTAAATGATTGATAAAGTATTAAAATATCAATTCCCCTATCTATTTTTTAATAGGTTATAACTGATTTGAATGGTTATTTACAGCTCGTTCTATCAATTACAGCATGATTCATAAGCTAAAAAGTCGGCTTACCAATATTAATGGATTCAATTTAAAACTATGCAACATCCTCTTTATCAGCAAGCTACTTATTTAAAAAGTGTACCTACCATTGATTTATGCCCTGAAGAAATGACCCGTGAGGTCGCTTTTGCCGGTCGTTCTAATGCAGGAAAATCCAGCGCTCTAAATGTGATTACTTCTCAAAAAACATTGGCAAGAACCAGTAAAACGCCAGGTAGAACTCAGTTAATTAACTTTTTTCCTGTTGATGAAACACGCGCTTTGGTGGATTTACCCGGGTATGGTTTTGCCAAGGTTAATATCAAAATTAAACGTGCGTGGGAAGTAGGTCTGACAAGCTATATTGAAGGAAGGGCGTCTTTAAAAGGGTTGATTTTATTAATGGACTCAAGGATGCCACCAACCGATATTGATTTACAAATGTTAGCTTGGACTCATGAGATTGGTTTACCGGTTCATGTTTTATTAACTAAGTCAGATAAACTCAAAAAAGGCCCTGCAAAGGCATCATTGCTAAAATTAAGACAACTTCTTAAAGAAGCCTATCCAAATGCTACCGCTCAACTGTTTTCATCACTTAAGCGTGAAGGTTTAAACGAAGTTTGGAATAAGCTGGATGAGTGGATGGAGTACGAACGTCCAATTAAAGAGAAAAAAGCGCCTGTAGAGGGTAAAAAGATTCGTCCTGGTAGCAAAAAAGCCAAAACTAAAGGCAATATCCGCCGTTTTAACTGATTTGAGAGCTTTTCAAAAAAGCTCTCATTAATCAAATGGCCATGTTTTTTACTAACGTTAGTTATTTTTTAGTGGGCTTCATCCCAGTTGTTACCTTCACCAATTTCAACAATTAATGGTACTTTTAACTCAAGAGCCGATTCCATTAAACGTTTGATTTCAGGTTTTACACTCTCTAATTGATCTTCTTTTACTTCAAAAACCAATTCATCGTGAACTTGCATTAGCATTTGAATATCAAAGCCGCATGTTTCTAACCACTGTTCAATCTGAATCATAGCAGTTTTAATAATGTCTGCTGCTGTGCCTTGCATAGGAGCGTTGATGGCGGTGCGTTCTGCATACTGGCGCAGTTGACCGTTACGGGCATTGATGTCTGGCAAGTAAAGTCTGCGTCCAAGTAAGGTTTCAACATAGCCTGTGTCTTTCGCTTTTTCTTTGGTGTCTTGCATATAGTGTAAAACGCCAGGATAACGTGAGAAATAAAGGTCGATATACTCCTGTGCTAAACCACGTGAAACATTCAGTTGTTTGGCTAAACCAAAAGCAGACATGCCGTAAATCAATCCAAAATTTACCGCTTTAGCACTGCGACGCTGTTCGGTGGTGACGTCTTCTAAAGGTACGCCAAAAATCTCAGCGGCTGTAGCTTGGTGAATATCACGGCCTTCAGCAAAGGCGGTAAGCAGGCCTGAATCACCAGAAAGGTGAGCCATAATTCGTAACTCTATTTGTGAATAATCGGCGGCAATCATTTTGTAACCAGGCCTGGTTATAAAGGCTTGGCGTATACGTCTACCTTCTGCAGAGCGAACAGGGATATTTTGCAGGTTGGGTTCAGTTGAAGAGAGTCGCCCAGTTGAAGCAACCGCTTGCATATAAGAGGTATGTACACGGCCTGTATTTGTATCCACTTGTTTTGGTAAAGAATCGGTATAGGTTGATTTAAGTTTAGCTAGGCTGCGGTACTCTAAAATTAGTGTTGGCATCTCATGACCTTGTTCCGCTAATTCGACTAATACCGGTTCGGCCGTAGACGGTTGACCTTTTGGTGTTTTCTTAATGATGGGCAGTTCTAAATTTTCAAAAAGAATGACCTGTAATTGTTTTGAAGAGTTAAGGTTAAAGGACTCTCCAGCAATTAAATGTGCTTTTTGTTCAAGTTCGGTTAACTTCTGGTTAATTTCTTCACTTTGCAGTGCTAGCATTTCGGTATCAAGTAAAACACCGTTGCGTTCCATATGTGCCAAAACAGGCATTAAAGGCATTTCTATGTCGGTAAATACCTTTTTAAGGGTTGGTTCTGCTTCTAACTGTTGCCAAAGTGTTTGATGTAGCTGAAGTGTGATGTCGGCATCTTCGGCAGCATAATGTGCGGCATCTTCAATTTTGATTTGATTAAAAGTGAGCTGTTTTTTGCCTTTACCGGCAATTTCTTCAAAGTGAGTGGTGCGGTGATTGAGGTATTTAAGTGCCAAATCATCCATATTATGACGAGTGGCCACACTATTTAAAGAATAGGATTCAAGCATCGTGTCAAACTTCATGCCTTTCAGTGAAATGCCGTGATTTTTCAGCACATGCCAATCATATTTTAAATTTTGACCACATTTAGCTACATTAGAATTTTCTAGAATGGGTTTTATACGAGCCAATACCATATCAATATCAAGTTGCTGAGGGGCATCTTCATAATCATGCGTTAAAGGAATATAGCAGGCCTGATTACCTGGATTTTCTGGGTCTTTAACAGCTAAACAGAGTCCTACAATTTTGGCTTGTAGGGTGTTTAATGATGTTGTTTCGGTATCAATGGCAAATAATTCGGCATTTTCGATACGGTCTACCCATATTTCAAATTCTTCTTGGGTAAAAACGGTTGCATAGTTAGATTCAACAGCGTTAACGCTGGATTCCACCGTATTTTTATTAGAAACGGTATTTGAATCTGTTTGTGCGTTTTTCTTTTGAACGGTTTGGCTGTGTGCTTTTGCTCCGCTCGATTTTGAAAAAGGCACCTGACCATTCATCACTTGATTTAACCAGTTACGTAAATCGTATTCAGCAAAGAGCTCTTGCAAGCGTGCCATATCTGGCTCTTTTCGTTTTATATCGTTAAGACTAACCGGTAAATCACAATCCAGCTTAATGGTGGTCAGTTCCTTTGAGAGGGCTAACTGGTCTAAATTGTTACGCAGATTTTCACCAATTTTGCCGCCAATCATCGGTGCGTTTTCAATTAAATTTTCAATACTGCCAAATGAAGTTAGCCATTTAACTGCGGTTTTAGGCCCGCACTTTGGAATTCCTGGGATATTATCAGCACTGTCTCCCACCAGAGCCAAATAATCAATAATTTGATCAGGACGCACACCGAATTTTTCAACCACGCTTTCTGGGGTCGAAAGGGTATCATTCATGGTATTAATTAAAGTCACATGTTCATTAACCAGTTGTGCTAAATCTTTATCCCCTGTAGAGATTAGGGTATCGTGCTGTGCTTCAGTTGCTTGATGTGCAAAGGTACCCATAACATCATCCGCCTCAACGCCATCTATGACTAGTAGTGGCAAACCCAGGGCTTTAACTATTTCATGAATCGGTTCTATTTGAGTGCGTAACTCATCGGGCATGGGTGGGCGATGTGCTTTGTACTCGCTGTACATCTCATGACGAAAGGTTTTGCCCTTAGCATCAAATATCACCGCCATTTTTTCTGGTTGGTATTGTTCAATCAGTTTACCAAGCATATTTATCACGCCAAAAATCGCACCTGTAGCTTGGCCTTTGCTATTTGTTAAAGGCGGCATGGCATGAAAAGCCCTAAATAAATAGGAGGAACCATCCACTAAAATAAATGGGCTGTCTGGGTTAAAACGAATTAGGGAGTTGGAATCGGTCATTTAATTTGCTCGTTGTGATAAAATTTGCGCTAGCTGTTTAAGGGTGTTTTGAACTAAAATTCACTTATTAAACCTGTTTAACTAACGCATTATTCTACCGAATAATCAAAGCATTTAAGAGACTTTACTCTATGTCTGTCTATACAGTCGTTGAAGAAAACCAATTAGTGGCCTTTTTAGAAGATTATGATGTTGGCACTTTAGATTCTTATACTGGAATCAGTGCAGGTATTGAGAACACTAATTATTTTGTGAACACCAAGAAAAATGGCCATTTACAACAGTTTGTTTTAACGATTTTTGAGCATCATACTTTTGATGAACTGCCGTATTTTTTAAATATTATGGCATTTATGGCAGAGCATAATATTCCTACGGCACATCCAATGCCAACTATGTCTAATGGTTATTTGAAAGAACTGTGCGGTAAGCCAGCCGCTTTAGTGGAGCGATTAGTGGGTAGTACTGTTGAAGACCCTTCAGTAGTGCAGTGTGGTGTTATGGGCGGACAATTAGCGCGTTTTCATGCGGCAGGTCATCAGTATGAAGATAACCGTGCGAACGATCGTGATATTAATTGGATGAAAAGAACTTTTAGTGACATTAAAGAACATTTGAGTGCAGAAGAGTCTCAATTAATTGAATCAGAGTTTGAATTTCAAGCTCTAACGGATTGGTCTGAACTCCCTAAAGGGGTAATTCACGCAGATTTATTCTGTGATAATGCCATGTTCAATGGTGATCACCTTACTGGTATTATTGATTTATATTACGCTTGCAACGCTCCGATGCTGTATGACTTGGCTGTCATGGTAAATGATTGGTGTCGTATTCATGCCGATAACCCAGCGGACATTGAGTTTGATCAACAACGTGTTGATGCTATGTTATCGGCTTATCAAACTCAGCGTTCTCTAACCGATAAAGAACAGCAGGCCTGGCCTGCTGCATTACGTTTAGCTGCGCTACGTTTCTTCCTCTCTCGACTCAAAGACAAACACATTCCTAGAGAAGGTGAGATGACACAAATTAAAGACCCAGATGTGTTTAAACGTGTGTTGACGATTCACCGTTCCATAAAGTAACGTTTGGGCTTAGAGGCCTGTAAGGTTTATTTGATTTTTTAAAAGCTAGAAATTAGCGGATTTCAAAACGGGTCTAATACGTTATTGCATTATGTGTTTCTAAAGCCATTTTTAATTAAGTCGCTAGACTAATTTGAATGGCGTTTATCGATTACAATCGCTTTATGGTTTTGTGTTTCAAAAGCTTGGTAGAGTGCTCTGTCGGCTTTTTTATAGAGTTCGTTAAAATCAAACTGTTGAAATTGATCATAGATGACAATGCCGATTGAAACATGGACTATTTTTTCCATACTTAAAGCATGAGGGATAGCCAGTTCATTCAGAAGTATTTCAATTTCATTGATTTGGGTGAGTGTTTTGGTGATATCTTTGTCAATAGAAGTACCAGCAAACTGACTACCTCCAACACGATATACGGTTCCGTTGACATTTTTTAATTGGTTAACAACCAGTTTGCTGACGGTTTTTAAAAGTTCATCTCCTTTTTCAAAGCCATAGTAATCAACATAATTTTTAAACCAGTCAATCTGCAATATAAAGAACACAAGGTTTGTCTTTTGTTGTTCTAACGCTTGTAATGGTAACTTAGCCATTTTTTGGTTAAGGTAATGTCGGTTGTAAATACCTGTTAATGAATCTGTTGTAGCTATTTTTTCTACCATTTTTGTACAGCTACTTGGTTTATATGTTGTGTCTCTAATACTTTATATGAGCGTGTGTTACTTACCGACATTACATAAACCATAAAAGTACTAGCTATGTAGGCTAGGGTAAAGCGAATTAAGCTTGTTAGATCCCAATTGTCTTGCAACCAAATGCCTATTCCGTTGTATAAAATTAGGCATAATATGAGATAGACAAAAATGGCTAGGCGTAATCCCCAATGGTGGCCAAGTGCCATAATAAACATGGTTGGATAAAGCAGTGCCCAAGCTAAACCAAAGCTTTCGTTTTGATTATTGATTGTAAAACTGATTAAAACACCGATAACGGTTAGCATCATTAAAATGATTCCCGGTATGCGTTTTTTAGTGATGGAATAATGTATAAAAGAGACAAACAAACTTAAACTTAGCAGGCCTGGTATAAAAGCAATACCTGTTAAATTAAGCATATAAGTATCATATAAACTCAATAAGAGAAATATGGCACTACCAAATGGAGCAACCACTGTTAACATCAGTGTTGACGATACTCTTGTGGGCTTAATGGTTTAGTTTTATGGCTTGGTGTGGTTAATTTGAGACTAGTCACGATGATTCTTTATTGTTAAATTTTGTATTGATTGTTAGCATAATTTGCAACTATATTTATATTCTAGGTAGTTTAAATTATAAAGCCAGTTACCAAAATTGAGGAACCTTTAAGTTTATCCTTTGTTCTTCAGTAAGAAAGGTTTGATAGACTATACAATTGCTTTATAAAATTCGCCGTAAAAGGATTGAAGGCTCAAAAGTGTTAAAAGAAACAACTCAAAATCAAATTTCTCAAGCTGTAGTAGCATTAAAAAAAGGTAAGGTGGTAGCTTACCCAACGGAAGCGGTTTATGGGCTTGGATGTGATCCATTTAACCAACAAGCGGTAACCAATCTGTTTCACGTGAAACAGCGTCCAATGGAAAAAGGTGTGATACTAGTTGCGGCATCGGTTGAGCAAATTGAAGAATGGATAGATTTGATTGGAGCAGATTGGCAACAACAGGTTTTAGGTACTTGGCCAGGGCCTGTTACATGGGTGTTGCCACTCAAAAAACCAATGCCTAATTGGATTACAGGCGGTCGAAATACAGTCGCAATTAGGGTATCAAACCATCCTGTAGTGCAGGAGTTATGTCAACAATTTGGTGGGCCAATTGTATCGACCAGTGCCAATGTAACCAATAATCCTCCTGCTAAATCCTGTAAAGAAGTAGTTCGCGAGTTTGCAGATTCATTGTTTTGTATTTCTGCTGAGCTTGGAGAGCTTTCTAAACCCACGCAGATTAGAGATGCCATGAGCGGTGAAATTCTGCGTTAGTTTTTGTTTTAACCTTTTTTTATCGCTTGATAAAACAAAGGCTCTACCTTTTTAGCATACTTTTTTAGGTCTTTAATTCGGCTTGAGTGTGAAGGGTGAGTACTCAAAATTTCTGGTGGTTGACCGCCTTTTGATTGCTTTTCCATCTTGCGCCACACATTTACAGCCGCATAAGGGTTGTAACCAGCTCGTGCTGCAAGCTCTACCCCCATTCTGTCAGCTTCAACCTCATGAACTCGACTATTTGGCAAAGCGAGTGTGACTTGCAAGGCCAGTGCGGTTGCATCTAAAGC
>JAUUDE010000057.1 GCA_030826915.1 Thiomicrospira sp. | reverse complement strand
TTAAGCGTGAATTACCTGCTTGCTTATCAAAAAGCACTTTAAAATCATTTTATAAAAGTGACTTTTCACTTATTTACGAATCTTAGAGAAAAACATGACCATAAAATGCGTTCTATTTGATTTAGACGGCACCCTTTTAGATACATCCTATGACTTTGCTTATGCTTTAAAGCTAACTTGCGAAGACTACGGACAGCCAGTTTTACATTACCAAGATATACGCAGCACAGTATCTAAAGGTGGCTTAGCAATGACGCAGCTTGCTTTTCCAGAGATTGAAGGTGATGCCCTTGAGGAGCGCAGACAAAAGTTCTTAGCGCATTACCTAGATAACATAAATAATCACACCCAAATTTTCCCAGGCCTGCAAGCAGGTATTCAAGCCCTTGCCGATAAAAATATCCCTTGGGGTATTGTTACTAATAAACCAACCCATTTAACAGATGAGCTTTTAAAAAACTATTCGTTTGTAACAATGCCAAAAACTATCATTTGCGGTGACACTTTAAAGGTAAGAAAACCCAACCCTGCCCCGATGCTTTTGGCTGCTCAACAGTGTGGCATTAAACCTGAGGAATGTCTCTATATTGGTGACCATCCAAGAGATATTGAGGCAGGAATCAATGCAAAAATGAAAACTGGTGCCGCTATGTATGGTTTTTTACCAGAAGAAGCCACCGAAAAAGACTGGCCTGCTGACTATTTTTTTCATACACCTTATGAAGTCAGTCAATTTATTAAATCGTTATAAATCACAGATATTAAACAGAGAATCATCATGCAAACTCAAACTTATTTAATCACTGGTGCCGCACAAGGCTTAGGCAATGCTATTGCTAGAGAGCTTATTAAACAAAAGCATCAAGTGATTCTATTAGATAAAGAATTAAAACGTTTAAATGCTTTTTATGATGAGATTGCTGAATCTGAGCTTGATATTAATTTGGTTGCACTGTATCCAATGGACTTACTTGGTGCAAATATCGATAATTACAAAGAGTTGACTGAAAACCTCGCCAACGAGTATGGGCATATTAATGGCGTATTTTTAAACGCTGCGACACTGCCTGCATTTACGCCTATTGAGCATTTTGATTTCATGCAATGGTATGAAGTATTGCATACCAATCTCAATGCAAACTTCCACCTTATTCAGCAGACCTTACCGCTACTTTCTGGCGCTGCTGAAGGTAAAATGATTGTGATTACCGACAACAATGTCAAACAACATCCTGCTTATTATGGAGCTTATGGAGTTGCTAAGGCAGGCCTGGAACAACTTATTAAAACGGTTGCACAAGAAACCAAACAAACAGGTACTCACTGTTATTTAGCTAACCTAGAAACCTTTGCTACAGAGTCACGAGGCAGGCTTTTTCCAGGTGAAAACCCCAATGATTTAACCTCTGCAGAAGATATGGCTAGCTTTATTTTAGATACTGTATTTGATAAGCCTATCATGACAACAACAGCAGACTTTGGAACCATTGAAAAGTTATAGCTTAATTCCTTATTTGACCAAGTAAAGGACAAGTAACAGGTACCTAAAACTAATTAGGCTAACCAGATAAAAGACAAAAATAGGGTTTCTATTTTAGCTGAGGGCCATCACAAAACTTGCCAATTTGCTAAGACTTATTATGACCCTTTGAGGTCACGCCGGCAGTCAAGGTGAAGCGCATCGCCTCTTCCATGCTCATATCCACAACAGTAACACTTTTTCTAGGCACTAAAACAGTATAACCACCATTCATATAACTCAACGGTAGATAAACCAAAATACTGTCATCATCGTTATAGCCTTGAGGTAAATTGGCAGAAATGTCTTCGGTAACAAAACCAATCACTTTCATCCCTGTTTCCGCCATTTCAATTGCCACAACCTGGTCAAATTCTTGCCCTTTGCTTGGTTTAAAGTAATCAAAAAAGTCACGAATCATACGGTAGACAGGTTTAATTACTGGTAAATGCAAGATGAAGCTTTCCAGCTTAGCAAATAAGCGTCGAAACAAATAACCATGCATTAATGTACCAATTACAAACAAAACAACTAGACCTGCAACAACTCCCATTCCTGGCCAATACAGTTCATCTGGTAAAACGTAATGGATTAAACCACCAAGAAAAGACTCTGCAGAAACTGCAAGCCAATAAAGCAAATATGCCGTTAATACCACGGGTAAAAGGTCAACATATTACGAGAAATAAATCTGAACACGACGATCTCCAATAAAAAAATTAACTTTTAAAGTGAGTTATGAAGAGCGCTGTTATTCCCGATGTATTTTAAGGATAAGGCTTTCATAACATATGTAACTAGAAGTATAGTTGTTGTTTCAGACCTTCTCATGTTTTTTATTCTGGAATAAAACCAGTAGGGAATAAAAAATAAAAACCATACCTACCTTTCTTAAAACGAATCCCGCTGATCTTTCCCTTTGAAGTGAGATAATCATATTCATTCTTTTTTTCAAGGTAGCCTTGTTGATGTAGCTGAGCAGTAAACTCATCTTTACTTATTTGTAATTTCTTTGCTATTTTTGGAAGTGTTAAAAACTCGATTTGACCACTATTAACTTGATTTAATCCATTATAACTGTCAATAACTTCCTCTTCATACTCAGTATTATAGTCTGCTTGACGCTCGGCAATAATAGCGGTATCTTGTGGTTCGGGAACATTGAAAAATTTACGATAATCAATTTGGATAGGATGATGCATTTGTGCTAATTCTTCAGCACATATCTGGCACGCGCCATGACTTAATGGCATTGTATTTTTTATTATTGAGGCCATCTCTATAAAGCTTTGCAGTATACCGGTGTTATCCGCAGATTTTCTAATCGCTTGCTCTACTCTGTCTGGACGACAAATATTGTCAAAACCCTTATTTGGCTTTATAAGTTTGGCATTGTAATCTACGACTACAAAGTGCTCAAACCCTGTAACTAAATAACCAACTTTATCTAACGCTTTTCTTAGTGTGATTTCATGGCGTTGGATTGTTCGATAGGTGATGGGATTTCAATATAAGTTTTACGATAGGGATCCCAACGCCAAAACACACCTGATTCATCGACTTTAACACCCGTAGAAAAATTTTTGGTCTCAAATAAATAAACATAACCAAAACGGTTAATAATCAGATGATCAATTTGAGCTACACTTCCATCAATATCAAGGCGTAAATCATTAATCAAAAAATACTTATCCTTCTTTTCAACTAACTTTGACAGCATATAAGCTGCATTTTTCTCAGCTTTATCTCCAAGATGAATTTTTGCAATTTGCGATCTGATTTTCTGTTTAGCCTTAGCTGGAGTATTGGCTTGAGCCAACATTACGTTTAACAATTCTAAATCTTGTTCTTTATTGTAACTATAGTCTTTAATAATGGGCATATTTACTTAAATCTCACAATCTCTAAAAGCAATTAATAAGTATTATATACAAACCAGTACGTAATGAAATCATAAAAGGATTGTTCAAATTAAAGGATAGGAACAAAGTTACCAGGCCTGGTAGCTATAACCTTAAGTGGTGTTAGGCATTTTTTTGTTCAATCTAAGCAAACATGACCTTACGGATTAGTTCAGGTGCTGAACTGAGTAACTGTTTAGTGTAATCTTGTTGCGGATTATGCATAATTTCTTCTACTGTACCCTGCTCTACCACTTTACCGTTTTGCAATACCGCAACTTTGTGGGCGATGGTTGGGATAATCGATAAATCATGGGTAATAAACAAGTAAGAGAGTTGATACTGTTTTTGCAAGTCTTCTAATAGTTTTAACACTTGCGCTCTTACAGTTACATCCAAGGCACTGGTTGGTTCATCACAAATAATTAACTCTGGCTCTACCGCCAAGGCGCGTGCAACTCCAATACGTTGTCTTTGTCCACCTGAAAATTCGTGCGGATAACGGTGTTTAAAACTGGGCTCTATGCCTACTTGAGTCAATAGTTCATCAATACGATTATCTTGGTCTTTCCTGTTTTGACTACCTACTTTTAAACTGACTATGCCTTCACGAATAATCTCACTAATGGTCATTCTAGGATTAAGCGCTGAGAATGGGTCTTGGAAGATAACCTGAATTTTTTTACGCAAAGGCTTCATTTGATTTTGTGATAAATTGGTCAGGTTCACTTCGTTTTCATCTGAAACATAAGAGACTTTACCTTCCGTGGTATTAACTAACTTTAAAATAGCCTGACCAATGGTACTTTTCCCTGAACCTGACTCGCCAACCAAGGCTAAAGTTTGGCCTTTTTCAATCATCAAACTCACACCATCAACCGCTTTAACCATACCAACGGTGCGTTGGAACAATCCTTTTTTAATTGGAAAATGTACTTTTAAATCATCAATTTCAAGTAACTTAGTAGAATCTATCTGAGGCTTCAAACTCTGTTTTGGAACCGCATCTTCTAGCAATTGTTTTGTATAGGGATGACTGGCTTCATTAAAGAACTTTTGCTTTTCAGCCTGTTCAACAATTTTTCCTTTTTTCATTACTGCAACGGTATCTGCCATCTCGTAAACTACACCCATATCATGTGTAATGAATAGAATTGACAGGCCACGTTGGTCACGAATTGACTTAAGCAGCTCTAAAACTTGTGCTTGAATCGTTACATCAAGTGCTGTGGTTGGTTCATCTGCAATCAATAAATCGGGTTCGCAAGCCAAAGCCATCGCAATCATGACCCTTTGTTTTTGTCCCCCTGATAGCTGGTGCGGATACCAATCATAACGTGTTGCGGAATCGGGTATGCCTACCTCTTCAAATAGCGAAACAACTTTATCCTTTGCGGCTCTATTTTTTAGCCCCAAGTGCAGTTTTAAAACTTCTGCCACTTGATCCCCTACTTTCATTACTGGGTTAAGAGAGGTCATGGGTTCTTGAAAGATCATAGCAACCTGTTTACCGCGTACTTTTTGCATTTGGTACTCAGGCACTTTAAATAGGTTTTGGTCTTGTAAAACAATACTGCCGGAGTTCACATTAATCACTTCTGGCAACAGGCGCATAATAGCCAATGAAGTTAAGGACTTACCACTACCAGACTCACCAACTAAGGCAAAGATTTCCGCTGCTTTTATCTCAAAACTAATATCATCAATTAAGCGATTTTCTTCTATATTTAATACAAGATTTTTAACACTTAAAACGGTTGATTCAGACATCTGGATTCCTTGGTAAAATCAGAAAACTTAACAAATTATGTAACTTAATTATAAATTCAAAATTGACTTAGATTGCCTTTAGAACTTGTTAATTCAAGGCGAAAAATGGGAGTTTACGACTTGTAAATGCTCTTTTTTAACGCCTAAGAGACCAATTATAAAGGTGATGTAAGTTATTATTTTTTACTTCTTGGGTTTAGTACCCATTGAACACGGTCGGCAAATAGGTTTGCGGCTAAAACAAGCACAAACATAAAAACAAACGCCGAAAGTAAAGACCACCAAACCATTGGCTCTCGAGCCATTTCTAACCTGGCCTGGTTAATCATATTCCCCCAACTAGGCATAGTTGGATCTACCCCTACTCCCACATAAGACAATACGGCTTCTGCCAATACTAAACCACTAAAGTCCAATACTAAAGCAATCAATACTAAATGCATCAGGTTGGGAAAAATATGTCTTCTAATTATGCTAAATGGCTTTAAACCAAAGGCTTTAGCGGCAGTAACATATTCAATTTGGCTTATTTTTAGGGTCTCAGCTCGCAGTAAACGACACAGGCCTGTCCAACTTGTCATGCCTAAAATAAAAATTAAGAAAAGCAAACGCATATCTGCACGCTCTTCAGTACTGCCAAACCAGTCTGCATGGTTACTCATGATAGATTGCATGACCAATACGGCTGCGGCAATCAATAATACGCCTGGTATAGAGTTTAAAGTTGTGTAGGTGTATTGAATAATATCATCAATCCAACCTTTAAAATAACCTGCACTGATACCTAACACAAGTGCTAAAGGTAACATCACAACAGTCGTTAAACCACCAATTAAGACTCCTGTTCTAATGCTTTTTAAAGATTGATAAAGTACGTCCTCACCGACTTTATTGGTACCTAAAACATGATAATCAAAACTTAAACTGTATAAAGAAAAACTAACTAAAGTGATGATAAACAGAGTTACATAAGCTGTACCCCAAGGTAAAGACTTTTCTTTTACAGCCACTGTGTTTTCAGCTAAAGATTTAAAGTAAAAATAACCATGAATTATGGAAATGAAAATTAAAACACCAAGCGTACCCATAAATGCCCAAGCGACTTGAGACAGTACATCATAAGCAACCAAATTTGGATCCATATCAATGTGTTTTGCCACGTTTTTAAGGGGTAAATAGACCTGCTGAACCTGGCCTTGTTCATTGTATACCACACTTGAGCTGTACTCTTGCAATGCAAATGGAGCAGAATAGGTTCTTTCTGAATTGAGAATTAAGTGTTCAAGCCCAATATCCAAAACACTGACTAACTCTTTGTGATTACTCGTTTCTGTTGATGAGTCAACCTTAAAATGAACAGAATCAATAAGTGCAATCATGAAATACATCACTAAAACCAGAATGGATACCATGGATGTTCTAGAGGCAAATACACTACGCCACTGATTTCTTTTATGCGGATCTTTAATAATTTGTCGTACACCAATGACGATGAGCACAAATAAGACCCAAATCATAATATCGGTCCAGAGGAATACCGGAGTCATCATCATTCCATTCATGACAGTTTCACTCTAGGATCAAAGTAAGTGTATGAGATATCGGTTAATATCAAACCGATGATATATAACACGGAACCTAAAAAGACCATCGCCTTAACAATACCAAAATCTTGGGACTGAATCGCATCGATGGTATAACTACCCAGGCCTGGTATACCAAAGAAAGATTCCATAATTAAACTGCCCATAAATAAGGTAGGAATAACCACTACAACCCCAGTTAAAATCGGCAACAAGCCGTTTTGTAACACGTGACCAAACAGTACTTTTATCTCAGATAACCCTTTTGCTCTGGCGGTACGCACATAGTCTTTGGTTATTTCTTCTAAAAAGATACTTCGATACCAGCGCACCCCTGCACCAATTCCAGCAAACACGCCAATAAACACAGGTAGAATCAAAAACTTGATTCCTTCAATGCCATCGGCATAACCTGAAATAGGCACCCAATGCCAGGTTTTACTGAATAACACCTGGCCTGCGATAATATAAAAAAGCCCGGAAATAGACATAATAGCAACCGCAACGCCCATGGTAATGCTGTCTAAGGTTGAACCCCGAAATAGAACAATTAATAAAGCGATGGCAATATTAGTCACCAAACCAATAATAAAAGTGGGCAATGCAATCGCTAGACTTGGCCACATACGTTCATAAATATCGGATGAAATTTGACGCCCTGAGTCAGACTGACCGAAATCGAAAGTAAAGAGTTTAAGAGATTCTTGTACAAATAACGTATCTGATACCTTATCCAAGCCTGTTGAATTATGATTGAAGAACAGAGGTTTATCGTAACCGTGATCCTGTTTCCAAGACTGAATCATCTCGGGAGTGGTTTGTTTTGCACCTAACTGAGCTCGAGCCATATCATCAGGTGTATTCACCATAAAAAACAGCGCAAAGGTAATGACATTTACACCTATTAAGATTGGCACTGCGAATAGCAAACGTCTAACAATATAGGCAAACATTATTTTTGTTCCCCTTTTGAAGCTTCTTGAGAAGCGATAACCGTTTTTTGGCGCTGTTGATAGGCACGTTTTAAGGGCCAAATCGAAATAAAGAGAATGAAAACAACCAAAATCAAAGGCCAAATTACAGGTGAGTTCCAACTCTGCTGTTTGTTATAGCGCTCTTGAGCATCTATACGTTTGTATTTAGTGGTGTTGTTGGCCAAAGCATTAGGCCAAACATTTTTATACCAACTATGATACAAAGCTAAAGATTTGGGATGAAATCCCCATATCCAAGGCGCATCTTGTTGTGCAATTGTTACCATTTTTTTTATAATTGCTAAACGTTCAGGACCATTCGACATGGTTTTCATTTGTTCAAAAAGTCGATTAAATTCGGGGTTGTCATAGTTGGCACTGTTTACACCACCGCCATTGGTATTAATGGTTGCGTTGCCGCCATAGAGCAAAAACAGAAAGTTTTCTGGGTCTGGGTAATCGGCATTCCAACCCCAAGAGAACATTTGCCCTTTAGCACCGCGAATTTTGTCCTGAAAACGATTGTAGTCAGTCGCTCGAATAATCAGGTTAATCCCTAACTTAGCGAACTGTTTGCGGTACCAGTTTAACTCTGACTGGCTATCTGGCCCAGTTGCTGCAGTGTCATAATAGAGAGATAAAGCCTCACCATCTTTTGTACGACCACCAGGGTAACCCGCTTGTGCTAACAATTGTTTAGCATACTCAATAGATTTACGCTGTAAGTGATTAGACTTCCAATTATAGACAACTGAGTTTATACCCTTTTCGGCTTCTTCATAACCAAAAATACCAGGAGGTATTGGCCCTTGTGCTGTGAGACCTCGGCCATTCATAAAAATGGAAATATATTCTTCAAAATTGACCGCAATACTAATGGCCTGCCTAAGTTTTTGCTGTTTTTCTGAATAGCCGCCAACAATTGGATCAGCCATATTAAAACCAAAATAATAGATAGTAGGTTCAATCTGACTTAAAAATTGAATGCCTTTTTCTCTCATCTGCTCAGTTAGATTCATATTACCTGCGCCTGAGATAGAAACGGCTTGATCAAAACTATCAGAACTCACACCAGAAGCGTCATAGTAACCTTGTAAAAACTTATTCCATAGGGGCACACTCTCTTTTTCAAGAGTATAAACTACCTCTTTAATAAAAGGGAGTTGTTTGCCAGCATCATCTAATAAGGCTTTATCGGCCCCTTCTGCCAAACCTGAGGTTGGATAAAAAGCAGGATGATAATTTGGATTGGCAACTAAACGCATACGTTTATTCGGATTGTTTTCAGCTAAATAATAAGCGCCTGTGCCAACAGGAGAAGTATCCAATGTAAGGTTTTTTTCTACCAGGCCTGGTTGTTTATAAAATTTATCCGCTTCCCAAGGAACAGGTGCAAAAAAATTCATGGTTAACCAATACAGAAACTGAGGGTATACACCTTTAATTCTAATTTTAAAGTGATATTTATCAATAACTTGAACGCCACTTATATTGTAATTATTTAAATTAAAATAAAGTGTTTTACTTTGTGCACCTGAAGCTTTTAATTCATTTTGGAATTGTTTAGATACTATTTTAGAAAAGCCTTCTAAACCTTCGATATAAGGAAGCATGGAGTCTAAAATGGGAGAATGGTTTTGGCGTAAAGCCATACGTTTAATCGCATAAACATAATCTGCGGCAATCAACTCTCTTGTTGCCGCTTCTTGAAAATCATTGATGTTTGAAATCTGTTCCAGTTGTAATGACAACAACTGATGATATTTGTAATTATTTGCGCTGTCTTTAACAAAGGCTGGATGGTTTTGATACTGAATATTCTTTTTTAATTCAAAAAGATACTCAGTAAACTCAATATTATTACTTTGTTTAGAAACGACGTTACCCTTCTTATCTAAGTACTGAGTTTGCGGCAAGTCTGTAAGTGTTAAAGGCTCAATGGTATAAGGGCGTTGCAGGTAATGATATTGCAAAGGAGGTTCATAGATTTGACTTAAAATAGCCCATTCATTTGAATTATAAGAAACAACCGGATCTAAATGTTTAGGAGGAGAGCTAAAAGCGCTAAACAGAGTTTCTTGTTTAATTTGTTGTTGAGTATAAGGTGAGTTCCAATTATTCGCAGAAGCGAAAAAAGAGGCAAAAACCATACAAAGCAGAGCCATGAAGTTTATAGGTTTCAAAATCACATTTTTGCGTTTATTAATTAACAATTGAACTTAATCCAAATATTTTAAATGCTTTTTATAGGCGGCTTATACCGGCCTTTTAATGATTCTATGACTAACAGTAGTTTAAACAAATCAACATGATAAATAAAAGAGCTGTTTACACAACTCTATTTTCAAAACATCATTCATTATAACCAATAATTTAGCGTTATAATGCCTATAAATTTAATGATACTCATCTTAAATAATTTAAAAAAATTATCTGAGAATAATGCAGAGTATCTCCTTCTAATAAATCAATATTGGAGATCAATATGGGATTCCTTACTGGAAAAAAAGCATTAATCATTGGTGTAGCAAATAATAAGTCTATCGCTTACGGTATTGCAAAACAAATGCATGAACAAGGTGCGGAAATTGCACTGACCTATCAAAATGAAAAATTAAAAGGTCGTGTAGAAAAAATTGCTGCAGAGTTAGGTTCAACCGTAGTTATGCCATTAGATGTTGCAAATGATGCTGAAATTGATGCAACGTTTTCTGAACTTGCTAAGACTTGGACCGATGGTTTAGATATTCTAGTACACTCTGTTGCTTTTGCCCCACGTGAAGAACTTGAAGGACGCATGATTGATGCTTCTTCTAGAGAAGGTTTTAGTATTGCCCACGATATCAGTGCATACAGCTTAACTGCTTGTACAAAAGCGGCTTATGAAATGCTAAAAGCTAAGAATGGTTCAGTTATGACTGTTTCCTATTTAGGTGCAGAACGCGCCGTACCTAATTATAACGTAATGGGTATCGCTAAAGCTTCACTAGAAGCCACGGTGCGTTATTTAGCGGCAGACCTTGGGCAAGATGGCATTCGTGTCAATGCGGTATCTGCGGGCCCTATCCGTACTTTAGCAGCGGCTGGAATAAAAGACTTCAGAAGTATGCTTGATAAAGCAGCTCAATCAACACCTCTTCGTCGTAACGTATCTATCGAAGAAGTTGGAAACACAGCAGCATTCCTTTGTTCTGATTTAGCTTCTGGTATTACTGGCGAAATCACTTATGTTGATGGTGGTTACAACATTACCGCATCAAACTAGGCTTTTTCAGTCATCCAATAAATTAGTATCAGATAAACAGATACTAACTCAATTAAACCGCATTAACCATGCGGTTTTTTTATGCCCTCAATAAATTATCAAAGCAAAAATTCATGAAACATAGGAAATTAGGGGCAAGAAATTAATAATAAGATAAAAGAGTAATTTTAGAAATAAAAAAAGCCACTTCAGATTACTGAAGTGGCTTTTTACATATGGCGGAGCGGACGGGATTCGAACCCGCGACCCCCTGCGTGACAGGCAGGTATTCTAACCAGCTGAACTACCGCTCCTAATTGTATGGTGGGTGATACTGGGCTCGAACCAGTGACCCTCGCCTTGTAAGGGCGATGCTCTCCCAACTGAGCTAATCACCCAGGATAGTTAGATAAGTCTAATATAACGATTTAAGACGTTACTGCTTACCTAATTGTATTACTGCAAACTCCTGAAGATTTGCAATAAAAAAGCTAGTCAATACTAGCTTTTAAATATGGCGGAGCGGACGGGATTCGAACCCGCGACCCCCTGCGTGACAGGCAGGTATTCTAACCAGCTGAACTACCGCTCCTTGGTGGGTGATACTGGGCTCGAACCAGTGACCCTCGCCTTGTAAGGGCGATGCTCTCCCAACTGAGCTAATCACCCAATTAAACTGCTATACATGGCTTGTGGCCTGTGTTGCTGTGCTTAATTGATGTGGCGTATTATAGAGTTCTGGGAGAACATGTCAATCAAATTTAAATGTTTTTTTACATTTTTTTGACGACCATATTCTAAGCTATTAATTAACAGCTTCTTTTAACGCTTTACCAGCTGTAAACTTAGGAACTTTAGCAGCAGGAATCTGCATTTCCGCACCTGTTTGAGGGTTACGACCAGTACGTGCAGAACGTTCACCAACTTTAAAAGTACCAAAACCAATGATTGCAACTGAATCACCACCGCTCATTGCTTTAGTGATTGAAGCTACTGTTGCATCTAATGCTTTAGCTGCATCTGCTTTTGTTAAACCAGCTTCTTCTGCGATTGCACTTACTAATTCAGATTTATTCATTGTTATCTCCATGAGTATTAATGTATTTGTTTTTATCCACCACCTTCATTGGCCCTGCATTTATAGCAATCATCACCAAATGGTGTCAAGAAAAAAAACGTATTTTCACTAATTAATGTCGATTTGACGCCTTTTCAGCATTTTTTTTGGCTTTTTCATCAGAATAAGTTATACCCTCAGGTGCCGATTCTGTCGGTTTAGGCTGCTCAACAAGTGCTAATTTTAGTACTTCATCGATCCAACGAACCGGGTGAATATCGAGCTGATTTTTCACCTCATCAGGAACATCGGCTAAATCACGAACATTGTCATGTGGTATCAGAACGGTCTTAATTCCTCCTCTCAATGCCGCTAACAACTTCTCTTTAAGACCACCAATTGGTAAAACCTCACCCCTCAGCGTAACCTCACCTGTCATTGCAACATCTGCTCTTACAGGAATTTTTGTTAATACTGAAGTTATCGCTGTACAAATAGCTATACCTGCACTTGGTCCGTCTTTTTTAATGGCACCTTCAGGAAAGTGCAAATGCAGGTCATTTGTCTCATAAAAGTCTTGAGTTAAGCCTAAAGCATTAGAACGACTTCTAATAACACTCATTGAGGCCTGCACGGACTCTTGCATTACACTACCCAGTTGTCCAGTGCTGGAAAGCTTTCCTTTACCAGGCATAGCTGTTGCTTCAATACGTAATAAGTCTCCGCCCACTCTTGTCCAAGCCAGTCCTGATACCTGTCCAATACGGTTTTCGCAATCCGCAAGACCAACTCTATAGCGAGCCACACCCAAATAGTCTTCCAATTCAGACTCAGTCACAGTGATTTTTTTACCTGCTTTATTATCTGTCACAATTTTTTTAATTGCTTTACGACAAATCTTTGCTAATTCACGAGCTAAAAGTCGGACACCTGCTTCACGCGTATAGGTTTGGATAATACCTAGAATTGCCGATTCCGTGATTTCTAATTCATCCTTTTTCAAGCCGTGATCTTTAAGAGCTCTTGGCAGCAGGTGTTTTTGGGCAATATTCAACTTTTCTGGCTCGGTATAGCCTGATAAGTTAATCACTTCCATACGGTCTAATAGCGCTTCAGGAATATCCATAGAGTTAGAAGTTGCCACAAACATAACGTCAGACAGGTCATAATCCACCTCTAAATAATGGTCATTGAAGGTACTGTTTTGTTCAGGATCCAATACTTCAAGTAAAGCTGATGCTGGGTCACCACGCATATCACTTGACATCTTATCGATTTCATCAAGCAAAAAAAGAGGGTTTTTTGTGCCTGCCGAATGCATTTTTTGGATAATTTTTCCAGGCAAGGCGCCAATATAGGTTTTGCGATGCCCTCTTATCTCTGCCTCATCTCGTACACCACCCAGCGACATACGAACATATTTGCGATTTGTTGCTTCAGCAATGGAACGTGCCAAGGTGGTTTTACCAACCCCTGGAGGGCCGACCAAACATAAAATTGGTCCTTTCATTTTTCTAACCCGTTTTTGTACAGCAAGATACTCCACAATACGTTCTTTGACTTTTTCTAAGCCATAATGCTGTTCATCTAAAATAGACTCAGCTTTATTCAAATCCTTTGAAACACGGCTACGCTTTTTCCATGGGATATTGATCAACCAGTCTAAATAAACCCTAACAACCGTCGCCTCGGAAGACTGAGCAGGCATTAATTTCAGTTTTTTCAGCTCTGAACTGGCTTTGTTTTTAGCGGCCTCACTCAGTCCTGCTTCTTCTATACGCTGCTTCAAGTCATCAAACTCATTTACAACGTCTTCATCACCACCTGCAAGCTCGGTATGAATCGCCTTAATCTTTTCATTAAGGTAATACTCTCGCTGAGTTTTATCCATCTGCTTCTTAACACGAGAAGTAATACGTTTTTCAGATTCAAGCAACTCCAGTTCAGTTTCAACCATGGCTAAAACAAGTTCTAATCTCTCACTTGTAGAAACAGTTTCTAGAAGGGTTTGTTTTTCATCCACTGCCAGTTTTAGATTAGCTGAAATTAAATCTACTATACGATCAGGGTTTGTTTCTTTTTGTACTGATGACTTTACTTCTGAAGGTATTTTTTTCTGCAATTCTGCAAACAATTTAAACCGTTCATTAAGAGCTCTCATTAACACTAATGTATCCGTTTCATTTTCTTCAGCTGTATCAATAACTGTAATATCACCAAGTAAGACATTATTATCTACATGCAAACTTTCTAGGCTAAATCTCTGCACACCTTCAACTAATACTTTTACAGTGCCATCAGGAAGCTTGAGTAGCTGTAAAATATTTGCCATGGTTCCAACTGAATATAAATCTTCCAACTTAGGAACATCTAAATCGGCACTCTTTTGTGTGATAAGGAAAATTTGTTTATCACCCTGCATGGCTTCATTTAATGCTTGAATTGATTTTTCTCTGCCTACAAATAGTGGCATGACATTGCCAGGAAAGACAACTACATCTCTTAACGGCAATACTAGTACGTTCATCTTCATACTTATTTGATCAATATCCATTCTTTTTCCCTTTAAGGCATTTTTTGCCATTCGCATTTAGTCACATTGCGATAAAAAACCCAGCATATAGCTGGGCTTAAAACACTTTATTTTTAATTATATGTTTTAATTTAACTATTCACTCGATGCTTTTTTAGGCTCTTCGTCCTTGTAAACAATCAATGGTGACTTTTTACCCTGAATTACTGCTTTATTAATAACGACTTTTTCAACATTTTTCAAGCTTGGCAAGTCATACATTGTATCTAGCAACAATTGCTCCAGAATCGAACGTAAACCACGTGCTCCAGTTTTTCTTTCAATCGCAAGTTTCGCAATTTCAGATAGAGCATCTTTTCTGAACTGTAATTCAGCACCTTCAAGTTCAAACATTTTATGAAACTGCTTTACTAGCGCATTTTTAGGTTCCGTTAATATTTTAATTAACGCCGCTTCATCTAATTCTTCAAGCGAGGCAATCATTGGTAATCGTCCAACAAACTCAGGAATTAAACCAAATTTAATCAAATCTTCTGGTTCAATTTTCTTAAATTTCTCTGTAACGGTTAACTTAGTGTCTTTTGTTTTGACCTCTGCAGAAAAACCAATACCTATATTGGTTTCTGTACGCTGATCAATAATCTTATCAAGACCTTCAAAAGCACCACCCACTATAAATAGTATTTTCGATGTATCAACTTGAATCATATCTTGATTTGGATGCTTACGTCCACCTTGTGGAGGAACTGAAGCGATAGTTCCTTCAACAAGCTTTAATAAAGCTTGCTGAACACCTTCACCAGAAACATCACGTGTAATGGATGGGTTTTCAGACTTACGTGTGATTTTATCTATTTCATCAATATAGATAATGCCACGTTCTGCCTTTTCAGGATCGTTATCACAGCGCTGCAGTAGTTTAAGAACGATACTTTCAACGTCTTCACCTACATAACCAGCCTCAGTTAAAGTTGTCGCATCCGCAATGGCAAATGGTACATCTAATAATCGTGCCAAAGTTTGTGCCAATAAAGTTTTACCAGAACCCGTTGGCCCTATTAACAAGATATTACTTTTTGTTAATTCAACTTCGTCTTTTACGTGTGCTTGCTGTAAACGCTTATAATGGTTATATACCGCAACAGAGAGCACTTTTTTGGCATTAAATTGTCCAATCACGTAATCATCAAGAATCGCACTGATTTCATGCGGAGTCGGAAGGTTTTCAAGCTCAAATTGGCTTATATCCTCTTCACCAAATTCATCACGTAAAATATCGTTACAAAGCTCTACACACTCATCACAGATATAAACTGATGGTCCTGCAATTAACTTTCTAACTTCATCTTGCCCTTTTCCACAAAATGAACAATATAGTGTTTTATCTTCACTCATTTCCTACAGCCTTAACGATTAGTAAGTACTTTATCAACCAACCCATAATCACATGATTCTTGTGCACTCATGAAATTATCTCTATCAGTATCTCTTTCAATGGTCTCAATATCTTGACCTGTATGCTCAGCCAAAGCCGCATTTAATTTATTCTTAATTTGCAGAATTTCTTGAGCATGAATTTGGATGTCACTTGCTTGCCCTTGGAAGCCGCCTAAAGGTTGGTGAATCATCACTCGTGAATTGGGTAACGCAAAACGTTTACCCTTAGCACCTGCTGACAATAAAAATGACCCCATACTGGCCGCTTGACCAATACACATAGTACTGACATCTGGTTTAATAAAACGCATAGTGTCGTATATTGCCATACCTGCTGTTACGCTTCCACCTGGTGAATTAATATACAGGTGAATATCTTTATCGGGGTTTTCTGATTCTAAGAACAGCATTTGCGCAACAATCAAGTTAGCCATATGATCTTCAACTTGTCCGACCAAAAAGATAACGCGTTCTTTTAAAAGTCTAGAATAAATATCGTACGAACGCTCGCCTCGACTAGTTTGCTCAACAACCATTGGTACAAGTGCATTGTGAATCATGTTATCCATATTTGGCTTTATTTCCTGTAGGTTTTTTGTTTTTTATTAGATTAAAATGATACTTAGGAGTATCTTAGCCTTTTCTGAACCAAAAAAAAACTTAACCCCGAACACAAATGAAAATTTTATGTTCAGGGTTAAGTTTTTTGAATCAACTACGGCTTGTAATAGATTACGCAGGCGTGTTGATTACTTCATCAAATGCTTTAGTTACTTCTTTAACCTTAGCTTCGTCAATGATTTTAGCCGCTACTTTACCTTCTACTAAAATAGCTCGGATTTCAGAACGTGCACCAGGGTTCTGCGCGTACCAACCAATTACTTCTGATGGATCTTCATATGAAGAAGCCTGCTCACTGATGTAAGCTTCAACTTCTTCATTAGATGCTTCAATGTTATTTGATTTTATGATGTCACCAAGCACTAAACCAAGTTTTACTCGGTTTTTAGCTTCATCTTCAAATTGATCCGCTGAAATATTTACATCTTCCGCTTTTACACCTTGCTGCTGTAGGTTTTGAACAGCGCGATCCATTAGGTTCTTAACTTCTTGATCGACTAAAGCTTTAGGTAGCTCAACATCAATAACATCTTGCAAGGCTTCCAATGCTGCAGTTCGGTTTTTACTTTCTACTGCACGAGCAAGTTCTTTCTCCATGCTCTCTTTAATTTCTTTTCTTAAAGACTCTTCTGTTCCATCTTCAATACCAAAAGATTTAACGAACTCTTCGTCAATTTCTGGTAATACTTTAGTAGAGATAGAGTGAACAGTAATATCAAAGACAGCAGTTTTACCCTTTAGTGAATCAGCATGGTAATCTTCAGGGAATGCTACTTCAATCGCTTTTTCTTCACCTTTTTTCATACCGATAATGCCGTCTTCAAAACCTGGAATCATACGACCTGAACCGATTTCTAGTGGTACATTTTCAGCGGAGCCACCTTCAAATAGTTCGCCATCAATTTTTCCAGCGAAATCGATAATAACTTGCTCACCTTTCTTGACTTTTTTAGCGCCACTTTTTGAAGGTTTCCAAGCCATACGTTGTTCACGTAGACGAGTAATCATATTTTCAACGTCTTTATCGGTAACTTCTGCTTTTACTGTTTCAATAGTCACGCCTGAAAATTCAGGGATGGTGATTTCTGGATAAACTTCAAAACGTGCTGTAAAAGTAACAGAACCGTCTTTATCATCCAAATCATCAAACATTGGGTAACCCGCTACCTGAAGACCTTCCTGCTCAGTTGCGTCATAAAATGCTTTCTGTAAGGCTTCACCCATAACTTCCTGGTTAACTTGAGCACCATGGCGCTTCTTGACAACACTTAATGGTACTTTACCAGGACGGAAACCATCCATTTTGACAGTACGACGAATTTCATTTAAACGTTTTTCTACATCTGAGTTTAATGTTTCAGAAGGAAACGTTACTGTCATCTTATGTTCAAGACCTTGTTCTGGTTTTTCTACAGTTACTTGCATTTTGTAAATCTCAAAGTTCATTATTTCGAAGGGTTAATTAAAAGAGATGCCTAAAAACAAATCTCTTAATCATTAAAAATTAGAGTCAGAATTATACGGAGTTACTTACAAAATTTAAAGCAAAACCGATAAATTCAAATAAAAACAATAACAAAAGTTGTTTTTTTTGCCCTTTTCTTGTGTAAATTATTAAAAATGATAAAATCCCGCCCAGACTTTTTAAGTGCTTGCATTATGGTTTACACCTTAAACAAGAACAAAACGGTTTGCTTAACTCAATTTTAAGGAATAACAAATGACAATTGAAAAAATTGTAATGCTTGTGGCAGGATTTATGGTTCTTTTAAGCACTTTATTAAGTGTTTATCACACACCAGAATGGCTTTATTTAACAGGATTTGTTGGTGCTAACTTAATGTTCTCTGGTATCACAGGATTCTGCCCTATGGTTATTATATTACGTAAGCTTGGTTTCAAACACGGTATAGCTTTCCGCTAGACCAATCCGAGTTCTATTTAGTCGACGCTGAATAACTAGTTTAAATTATGGCAAAGCCAGCATTTTCTCAAAAAGACAGAATCTTGAAGTGTTATCCAAATAACATAAGAAATTCTGACGCAGTTAAGATAAAACTGGCGTAGCCCCTTCGTGTGGGTGTTTAAACAGGCATGCTCGTTGTTGTGAATATTGGTAAGTAAATAACCCTTACCTGCAATCCACGCCTAGAGTCTACCTACTTAAACGTCCCACATAATTTTAAAGTTGTTGTTCGTAGTCGACTATAATTCAAAACGTTAAATAGCATCCGTACATATCAAAAATTCTAAAACAACCATCTTAAAACTCTAAATCACATTTCTTGTTTAATTTTTTCAATCTGTTCTTCTAGTTCCAACCAGCGTAACTCTTTTTCTTCTAATTCCTGACTGCAACTCACTTGCAATTTAATACATTCAGCCAACTTCTCTTTATTAGACGCCTCATAGAGCGTTTCGTCTTCCATCATTAAGTGATATTCAGCAATATTTTTTTGCAGAGTTTCCATACGTTTTTCTAACGCTTTTATCTCTTTTAGATATGGCTTAATCTTGGCCTCAACTGCTTTTCTTTGCTGTGCATTCTGCTGACGTAACTCTTTTTTAGTTGTTCCAGACTTTGGTGATCTTTCTGCTTGTTGCGACACTTTAATCGCTTTTAACTGTGCTTGTAAATAGCTATCTAAATCGCCTTGGTAATAAGAAACTTTACCTTTATGCACCCACCAAAACTGATCACAAATACTCGCTAAGAGGTGTTTATCGTGGGTAACCAGAATGACAGAACCTGAGAATTCCTGAATAGCCATATCAAGGGCATCACGAGTTTCCATATCAAGATGGTTAGTTGGCTCATCTAAAATAATTAAGTTGGGTTTTTGATAGACAATTAAAGCTAAAGCCAATCGAGCCTTTTCTCCACCTGAAAATGCTTTTATACACTCTAAACATTGGTTGTTAGAAAACCCAAATTGACCTAAAAAGTCACGCGCCTCTTGATCGGTTGGCATATTTTGTTGAGCTAACAGGTGTTGCAAAGGACTTTGATCAAAATTTAATGAATCTATTTGATGTTGCGCAAAATAACCAATTTTTACTCCCTTGCTAACCACGACTTTTCCTTGTTGCGGTTTTTCTTCACCAACAAGCTGCTTAAGTAACGTTGTTTTACCAGAGCCATTAACTCCTACCAGGCCTATTCGATCTCCAGCTCGAAGTACCAAATCAACCTCATTTAGGATTTTCTGATCGCCATAAGAAAAGCTCACCTTTTCGATATTCATCATTGGATCTGGCTGATGATCTGGTGATAAAAACTGAAAGTTGAATGGATTCATGGCTTGTACGGCAGCGACTTGCTCCATACGCTCTAATGCTTTTACCCTACTTTGTGCTTGTTTGGCTTTGCTTGCTTTGGCTTTAAATCGTTCAATAAAACTTTTTAAATGCTGCATCTGTTGCTTTTGTTTATCGTGTAAAGCCTGTTGCTGCATTAACTGTTCATTTCTTTGGCGCTCAAATGCGGCAAAGTTTCCTGAATAGTAATAGATTTTATGATTATGGATATGTGCGATACCTTGTACCACTTGGTCAAGAAAATCACGATCATGAGAGATGATTAGAACTGCGCCTTCATAAGATTTAAGCCACTGTTCTAACCAGGCAACGGCCTCTATATCCAAATGGTTCGTAGGTTCATCTAATAAAAGCAAATCTGCGCGCTGCATCAGGGCTCTAGCTAACTTAAGTCTAACTTGCCAACCACCTGAAAAATTTGATAATTGTTTATCAAAGTCACTCTCTACAAACCCTAAACCATACAGTAGTTGTTTCGCTTTATTTGGTACTAAATACCCAGAAATCTTATCCAAACCATCATAGGCTTTGACTAATAACTCTTGGTTATTTTGTTGTTCAAAAAGTTTAATATCGTCAATACATTTGGCATATAACGAATCACCATAGGTTACGTATTCCAATGCTGTTAATTGATCGGTAGAAACCTCTTGCTCAACACAACCAATCAGCCAGTTTGCAGGAACACCCAAATGCCCTGCTTCAATAGGAGCTTCATTTAAAATGGTTTTAAAAAGAGTTGTTTTTCCTACGCCGTTCTGACCAATAAGGCCAATCTTCTGACCTGGGTGAACCGTTAAGGAAGCGGAGTCGAGGAGTGGTTTTACTCCCGCTCGAATAGAAAGGTTTTGAAGTGTTAACACGGAAGCCTATAAAGTTAAATTAAGAAATTGTTAAATGACCATCAATAAGCGTAACCTGACGATCCATTTGTGCCGCTAAGTTACGATCGTGCGTAACAATCAATAAAGCCGTACCTAGCTCCTGGTTGAGTTTAAGCAGTAACTCAAAAACTTGATCTGCTGATTTAAAGTCCAAGTTACCTGTGGGTTCATCAGCTAAAATACAGCTTGGTTCAGTAATTAAAGCTCTAGCAATTGCCACTCTTTGACGCTCTCCACCAGACAATTCGCTCGGCTTATGTTGCGCCCTATCCTTAAGACCGACCTTTTCTAATAAGTCGATTGCTTTTTTAGAAGCCTGCTTACGAGAAACACGTCTAACCTGTAATGGCATCATGACATTTTCTAATGCAGTTAGCTCTGAAAAGAGGTGGTGAAACTGATAAACAAAGCCCATGTATTGGTTTCTTAACTTACCACGTTTCACGTCATTTTCAGCAGAAAACACCTTACCATTTAGGGTTACCGTGCCTTTTGTGGGTTCATCCAGGCCGGCTAATAAATGTAATAACGTACTTTTACCCGAGCCAGAAGCACCCACAATAGCAACCTTTTCACCAGCATGTAAACTGAAGTCAATATCAGAAAACACTTGTGTTTCCATATCACCTTCACGGTAGGTTTTTTCAAGTGAGTTGGCTTGCAGCACGATATTATTCATTTCATCACTCATAACGTAACGCCTCTGCTGGATTCACTTTTGAGGCTTTTCTTGCAGGATAAAGCGTTGCCAAAAGAGTTAATAAAAATGCCAAACTTGTTATATACCAAACATCTGACCATACTAATTTTGATGGTACTGTACTAATATAATAAACATCTGGGGGGAAAAACTTAAAACCTAACAACTGCTCAATAAATGGCACAATAACATCAATATTTAACGCTAAGCTCAGGCCTCCAATTAAGCCTAAAATCACACCTAGCACTCCAATTACCAGGCCTTGAATAATAAATACCAGCTGAATACTCATTGGCGTGGCACCAATTGTTCTTAATACTGCAATATCACTCTGCTTGTCAGTGACTACCATTACCATGGTCGACACAATGTTAAATGCCGCCACCATAACTATTAGGGTCAACACAATAAACATCATGCGTTTTTCCATTTCAATCGCTTTAAAAAAGTTAGAATGCTGCTGACGCCAATCTCTCATATACAAGACTTTATCAACTACGTTACCTAATTCAGCTTTGACCTCACCGACCCTAAAAAGATCATCTAATTTAAGCTGTAAAGCACCAACAGAATCACCATATTTAAAAACTTTTTTTGCATCTTCTATGTTAATTATAGCTAAACCGCTGTCATACTCATGCATGCCGGCTTCAAAAATTCCCGACACTGTAAAACGTTTAATACGCGGTACAACTCCAACGGGTGATACACTGCCTTGTGGCGCAATTAAAGTAACCTTATCGCCAAGAGAAACGCCTAAGCTCAAGGCTAATTCACTACCAAGAACAATTCGATATTTTTTTGGAATTAGACTATCAAGCGAACCAAACATCATCTGTTTTCTAATATCTGACACTTGATCTTCAAATTCGGGCAAAATTCCTCGAACAGCGACACCTTTAACTTTATTGCCAATCGTCAACATGCCCTGCTCCATAATATTTGGAGCAGCACCTTCGATATGGGGTTGATTGATAACTTGGTTATACAAGGATTGCCAGTCTTCTAAACGATCAGACTGCTCGTTAATTGTCATGTGAGCAGTCATCCCAAGAATGCGGTCTCTAAGCTCTTCTTGAAAACCGTTCATAATGGATAACACAGTAATTAAAGCTGTTACCCCTAGCGCAATTCCAACCATGGAAGACAACGAAATAAAAGAAATAAAACCATTGCGACGCCTTGCACGTGTATAACGCAGGCCTAAAAATAATTCATATGGAAGTTTAAACATAGTTAACCGAGTTTATCAGCCTCATTTTGTTGAGTTATCATGGAACTGCTTCGAAGCCTGTTCAGTTTCATTCGATTTATAGGAGATAAAAACCGGGAGTTTTACGTTATACATAATAGCTCCTACTCTTATAAATAAAGTGACAAGTATTGCAATTGTAATGGCAATATCAATAGAAAAACCACTATGTTCTATTAACAAAAAAATACTCGCTCCGCTAAATGAAGCTGTGGCGTAGATTTCTTGGCGAAAAACCAAAGGCACTTCTCCTACTAATACATCACGAATAACACCACCGACCACTCCTGTCATTATTCCTGTCATGATGGCAATAGGGTCAGACAAACCGAGCGCCATGGCTTTTTGCGTACCAATCACAGTAAATACAGCAAGACCAAGAGCATCTAAAAACAGTAAAAGTCGAACGGGTAAACGTTTGAATCGAGCAAGAAAGAAGAGTAAAAGAGCGGCAATTACCACTATGTAGATGTAGATATCTTGCTGTGTCCAAAATACAGGAACACCAATAATTAAATCACGTAGCGTTCCGCCACCAATGGCGGTTACCATTGCAATTACAATAGCGCCAAACAAATCAAGTTGTTTACGGCGAGCAGCCAAAAGCCCAGTAATGGCAAAAACGACTGTTCCAAGGAGATCTAAGTAATGAAGAGTAAATGCAAGCGTCATAGCCTGCATATTATAAACGAGGGTAAATAAAAACGCCCTGCTAATTGAGGGCGTTTTTATTTATGAATTCCGAAGAATTATTTATCTGATTTCAGACGCGTAATTCCTAGCATTTTCATAATGTACTTCTGATAGATAGGTTCGGAGTTACCAGACTTCATGTTACGGATGAAATATTTTTCAAACGCGATTTTCGCTAAGTGAACCCACTTACCTTTTTTAGCCCATGTTAGGTTACGAGGTGGAATTTGAGGAAGCGCAACAAATGCCGCTCCAGAATCACCCATATCTGCTAAACACACAGTGTTCCAAGTTGGAACTTCATGCGGTTCTTTTCCATCAAGGTTCGCTTCAATGTTATGACAAATTGCAGTTACCATAGATTCAATCATTAAACCTGTTTTTGGTGTTCCACAAGGTACTGGGCATTTAGTATCAACCGGAGGAATAGCAATCCCAACACCTAATGCGTAGATATTATGATAAGTTGGGTTACGGCTGAACTCATCTACTTTTACAAAACCACGAGGGTTAACTAAAGGACCACCCATTTTCTCAGGATCTGCATCAACCATTTCCTGTAAGAATTTAGAACCTTTAAATGCTGGCAACATCATGGCATACTTAAATGGTAATTCATGCTGATTGATGACTTCACCTTGGTTATTGTGCTCATCAACATACATAATGCCATCCGAAATTTTGGTTGTTTTTGCATTGCAAATCCAATCAATGTGACGGTTACGCATTTCAGATTCCATTAGACCTTTTGAATCACCAACACCACCCAGACCTAGATGACCAATGTAGGGTTCTGCAGTAACAAAAGTCATTGGTACTTGACTACGAATCTTACGTTTACGTAAATCTGTTTCCATAATCATGGCAAATTCATAAGCAGGCCCGAAACATGACGCACCTTGTACAGCACCAATAATAATTGGCCCTGGATCTTTACAAAACTCTTCCCATTGCTCATAAGCTTCAACTGCGTGCGGTGTAGTACAAACAGAAACCGTGTTACCACCGTGACTCTTAGGACCAAAACCTTCAACTTCATCAAATGCTAAAGCTGGACCCGTTGAAAGAATCAAGTAGTCGTAGTCCATAACAGTTCCATCATCTAAAGTGATGTTATTGTTTTCTGGATCTAATCCAACACAGGTTTGGTGATAAAACTCAATTCCTTTACGTGTTAGATAAGGCTCTAGTTTAAAAGAGATGTCTTCTGGCTTTCTCCAACCTACGGCTACCCAAGGGTTAGATGGTACAAAATTAAACTCATCAATTGCGTTAACGACTTTTACGTCATGCCCTTTATCTAAATGCTTACGTATATCGTAAGACATTGGTAATCCACCAGTACTTGAACCGACTACAACAACTGTTGCCATGATTATGCCTCTTATGATTATTTTTTAAAGAAATCGAAGTCCATTTCAATATTTCACAATTTGCAATGTTCAAAAAACGCTGTGCAAACTTGAATTTAGAAGAATCTTGAACCAATTTGTAAAGAAAAGAAAATAAAATTTATCAATAATGAATTAGAAGCATTAGTAATCCAATAACAAACACACTTAGTTACAATCACTTATATTAGTAAAAAATAAAACGATTATTTCTGATTCTTACTCATTAAAAGCGCTGGTAATACCGTCAGTATCAAAATTGTGGCAACCACTAACGCAAGTATTGTTAACAG
>JAUUDE010000039.1 GCA_030826915.1 Thiomicrospira sp. | reverse complement strand
AGTAACCTTCATCTAAAACTAGCTGAGCTGCTTCGCGTTTAAATTCTGTTGTGAATGATCGTCTTTGTCTTGTCATTGAACACCTCTTTTGGATGGAGTTTACCACCTAAAAAAGCGTTCGGGTTTATTAGACCACTACAATTTATGTCGATACAAAACGCTATCAGTGTAAATCCTGTCGTAAGACTTTCTATGAATCAATTCCTGAAACAGACTCAAAGCGTCAAATGACCACTCGTTTAAAGGACTGGATTGGTCATAAAGCGATTAAAAACACTTTTGCCTCCATTGCAGAAGATATTGGTTTAGCAGAAGGTACGGTCAAAGCTGTTTTCAATGATTACATTAATGAGCTTGAAAAAACGGTGCGATTTGAGACTCCGCAATGGATGGGAATCGATGAAATCCATTTAATTAAACCGCGTGGCGTTATCACTAATATTCAGAATAATACCGTTGTTGAGGTGTTGCCAAATCGTAATAAAGAAACGATGATTAACTATCTTGGCAATCTGCATAACAAAGACAGTATTAAGTACGTAGCAATGGATATGTGGCGGCCTTATAAAGATGCCGTTGAATTGGTTCTGCCAAACGCCATGATAGTGATCGATAAGTTCCATGTCGTGCGTATGGCCAATGACGCTTTAGATAAAGTTCGTAAATCACTCAGAGCCGAACTAGAACCAAAACAAAGACGTTATCTTAAGAATGATAGGTTTATCTTGCTGAAGCGTAGACATGAGCTGTCCGACCAGGAAGAATTTATTATGTCTGGCTGGTTAGAGAATTTTCCTCAGTTAGCCTTAGCTTATTCGGCAAAAGAGGCTTTCTATGAGATTTATGATTCAAGTAACCTTGTTGAAGCGAATGGGCGTTACCAAGCATGGCGTGAAATGATTAAGCCTGAAATAGCCAACGCCTATGCTGATTTAATCAGAGCTTTTGATAACTGGCAGCCATATATCCTGAATTACTTCCAGCATCCAGTGACTAACGCTTATACAGAGTCTCTAAACAACCTGATTCGCATCATGAATAGATTGGGTCGAGGGTACTCCTTTGAAGCCCTTAGAGCAAAAATATTATTCTCTGAAGGCATTCATAAGCATAAATACAAAAAACCGAAATTCGAGCGTCGTGGCCGTGAAATGCCTACGATGTATAAAATGTGTTTAGCGACCGATTCATTTAATGACGAATGGCCGCCAACAACGCAAGAGAAAGAAATTATTGGCAACTATGGAGCCGACATTTCAACCCTGATTGAGAAAATTGAAAAAGGTGAGCTTTAGTCTTTATCAATCACAAAATGCGGATACCCAAATATTTATATTCTTGTCAATTGCCATAATAGTTAGCCAACTTTAATTAATTTGTTCATTATAAATTTAGAAAAATCTATATCAATAGAAATCTAGCTAGATTTATACCATAACGGACAAAAAATTGAATTTAATAAAATAATTAATGATTTATATACGATTTTACTCAGTATTTTATTATTAAATTTTAATATTAGAAAACTCATTAATCTAATGAATATTGAATAAATTATTGGCGCAAATTTTAAGTAATTTTATATAACACTTTAATTTGAATATTCATTATATAATGAGTACTGTTTTTCTATTATTTGGACTGTTTAATGACGTTTATTGAGTTTAAAAAACATTTATTAGATGCTGAAATTTCTCTGCCTAAATTTAGTAAATTAATTAAGGTAAGTGAAAAAAACCTTCAGTCATATAAGAAAAAAGGTGAAGTGCCTAACCCAATAGCGGTGAGTGTGGCTTGTTTTGTAGCAATGAAAAAAGCTGGAATTGACTATAGAGAAGTTGTGACTAATTTAGATTTGAAAGCCAAAACTAAAGCGGGTGCTGGTTTTGCTAAAAAAACAAAAAAAGAGAAACAAACCGATAGTTAATTTTTTATTTTATTGGTATGCCGATTTTATCAACGACCTTTCTTAGTACAAAACTGGTATGTACACCACTTACACCGCTAATTTGAGTAATATGATTAAGCAGTAAATCTTGATAAGCTTCTAAATCTTTTACCAATACCTTTAATTGATAGTCGGCCGACTGGCCTGTCAGTAACAGACATTCCAATATATTTGGCATAGATTGTACCGATTTCTCAAATTGAGAAAAACGCGCTTTGGTGTGTTTATCCATTGAAATATGAATCAATGCCATCAAATCCAAACCTAATTTTTTTGAGTCCAATAAGGTTCTATAACCAATAATTATCCCAGACTCTTCTAAGGCTTTAAAACGTCTTAAACATGCAGAAGGGGACAACCCTATTTCATCAGCAATTTCTTGATTGGTTAAACGGCCATTGTTTTGTAAAGCATTTAAAATTGCTTTGTCATACTTATCTAATTTCATATATTTTTAAAAAGTTAAATTTAATACTAATAATTTAAACTAAATTGAAATTAAATGCTATTTAATTCCATATTGATAGAATTATTAGCAATAAAATATACCAGGCCTAGTAATAAAATACTCCTAAGAATGAATACCCCTAATTTGTTAGAGCACAAGACTATGAATCCAACTAAATATCAACGTACCCCAACACCAGCCTTGCCCAATCGCCAGTGGCCAAATAACTTTTTAACGCAAGCGCCTATTTGGGTGAGTGTTGACCTACGTGATGGTAACCAGGCCTTAGCGAATCCAATGTCAGTAGAGCAAAAATTGGCTTTATGGCAACAGCTGTTGGATATGGGTTTTAAAACCATAGAGATTGGTTTTCCTTCAGCGAGCCAGGTTGAATTTGATTTTACTCGCCGTTTGATTGAAGAAAAATTAATTCCTGATGATGTGACTGTTCAAGTATTAGTACAAGCACGTGAACACTTGATTGAACGCACATATGAAGCTTTAAAAGGCGTTAAACAAGCGGTTATACATGTTTACAATACAACTTCAATTGTGCAGCGTGAGAATGTTTTTGAAAAGTCTAAAGACGAAATAAAAGCCATGGCTGTGCAAGGTGCTAAATGGGTTCAGCAATATGCTAAGCAGGCCTCTATTATCAATCCAGATTCAAAGTGGACATTTCAGTACTCTCCAGAAAGTTTTTCGCAAACAGAAACGGACTATGCAGTAGAGGTTTGCCAAGCTGTTATGGATGTTTGGCAGCCAACACCTCAGAATAAATGTATTTTGAACTTACCGGCTACAGTAGAAAGTACTTCGCCAAACCGTTTTGCTGATCAGGTTGAATACTTTATTAATCATTTGCAGAATCGTGAGTCTGCATTTATTTCTATACACACTCATAATGACCGTGGTTGTGCCGTTGCCGCAGCAGAATTATCGCTTTTAGCAGGTGCAGACCGTATAGAAGGTACTTTATTGGGTAATGGAGAACGTACTGGTAATATGGATATTGTTACCTTAGCAATGAACCTATTTAGCGAAGGTATTGATCCACAATTAGACTTATCTAAACCCAATAACTGGATACCGGTAGTTGAGGAAGTGACGCAAATTAAAACCCATCCTCGTCATCCTTGGGTGGGCGATGTTGTTTATACCGCTTATTCTGGTAGTCACCAAGATGCTATTCGTAAATGTTTGTTAAAACAAAAGCCTGATGCAGCTTGGAATGTGGCCTATTTACCAATCGATCCAAAAGATGTTGGACGTGATTATGAGGCAATTATTCGTGTAAATAGTCAATCTGGTAAAGCCGGTTCTGCGTTTGTTTTGGCTCAAGAATATGGTTTAAATCTTCCAAAATGGGTGCAGTTAGATTTTGCTCCTACCGCTCAAAAACTTGCCGAAAAGCAGGGTGGCGTGGTTAGCCATAAAGATTTGTATGCCGCTTTTTCATCTCAATATTCATTACACAATCAGGATATTGAAATCAATCATTACCAATTAGACAGAGAAGGTGATTTAGAACACCTTTCTATTGAGATAAATGGCGAAATTTGGCAAGGAACAGGTAATGGAACCTTAAGTGCTTTGTGTGATGCTTGGCACAAACGTACAGGCCATACAGTCGATGTAGTGGATTACGCAGAACATGCATTACACACTTTAGATGAAAGTCCAAATGGCGAGCAGGGTAAAAATGCACAAGCAATGGCTTATGTCTATTTGCAACAAGACAATCGTCGTTCAATAGGTGTGGCTATGGCTAGTGATACCGTATCTGCAATGGTTATTGCTCTTTTAAAATGTTTGAAATAGGTATATCACTAGATTTTAGTTCTTTGAAACAAAAAAACCGCCAATTGCAAAAGCAATATTAGCGGTTTGTTTTAACAGGCTTAAAAAATTAGTCTTTTTCTAAGTAAGCCTTTTCTTTATTGATTTTGTAAGTCCATGGGTAACCATTTACTTTCCAACCTGATTTTAAACGGAAACCCTTGTGCTCACCTTTTTTAAGTTTCCCACCTTCAAAACCATCAGTCATAATATAAACATTGTTATATCCGTATTGTGCAAGCATTTTTGCAGCGGGTTGAGCACGTGTAGCACCAGAACGACACATAATGACGTAAGTTGTATCTTCATCAGCCCCTAAATCAGCAATCTTGTCTTCAAATTCAGAAACAAAGTTAGAATTTACAACAGAACGATAACGAGGTTTTTTCTCATCAAATGCATCGTATTTAAAGAATACTGATGGGATCATAATTTGAGCCATATCTGTATAACCAACAAATTGCCATTCAGCAGGTGTACGAACATCTACCAAGATAACTTTAGGGTCTTTTTTCATCATTTCATAAGTTTCTGCAGCAGTAGCGTATAAACCCTGAGGTGTATGACGTTTAGGATCTTTTGGTGCTGGTGCTGCATTCACAGCAGAAGCTGTCATTACAGAAGCTAAAGCAAGAGCTGATAACCAATTAATTTTCTTCATAATTTTCTCCAAAATTGATAGTGAATTCTATGAATATAATAACTTATATTATTGTTTTCTAATATCATTTTTATTTATATGTTTTGATAAATAAATTTAATTAAAAACATTCAAAAATTTGTCATTAAGATTTTATCTCGTTTCTGACGAGTTAATTAATAGGTTGTCTTGTGTATTACAATATTAGTATCCCTTTTAGTTTAGTGATTTCTGTATAAGGAATGTTAGTTACCACTAGCAAATCTAGTGATACCAAAAACAAGACTAATTTACGGAAGCTTATTGTGTTAGTCAGTCTGGCTTATCACTTTTATTCAAGAACATGCTCATTTAGCCTTTTAAATACCTACGCACAATGTCATTTTTAACTAAGCAAGTTTAATTCGTTTCAACTGTCATAATCCTAACTTTTTTGGATTTTTTATAAACTGATACCGATAGCTTATGGCCAAAATACCTGTGATTATAACGCTGAATTTTAGATGAAAGCTAAACAAGAAAGCTTTTCTGCCTATTTAAGCTGTTTAATCCAGATTTAGTCACTAAAAATTAGGTTTATTTTAAAAACGAATATTTGCTTCAAATGACAGCATTGATATGGATTAGTTGGCTACAGAAGATATAAATAACGAATGTTTTAGATTTTATCAAAGTAAAATTTTAGATATACAGAAATGGTTAGTCAGGCTGAACTTATCACAGCAGCACAAAAAAACCGTGAATTGAAACACTCTTACCTATCCAAGGAGGATTAACATTTATCGAAGGGCTGTCTTAGATAACCAAAATTATGCAAAAAGGCACTATGAGCAAAAGAATTGCTCTTATGCAACTTACAAAACAAAATGAAGAGTTGGAGCAATTTACTGACTCAAATTCAGAAAAAGTTGATTAGTTGTGTTTGATTCAACATCACATCTATAAATTGATAAAATTTAAAATTTAGAGAATTTCTTTAAAAACTGGCCTTCATAAACATGGTTTTAAGCCGACTTTTCAAGTTAGTTAATGCACTTATTCGGCTTTAGATGTAAAAACCCTATATTGAGCTTCATATTAAGGATTTTTGACTTAAATACTCTTTTTATGTTCTTTTAGTAGAAAAATATCAAATTTTTAATAATAAATTGTTTCACGTGAAGCATGCGTGGTATTTGTAAAAAATTTCTTGGTTATTTTTTTATTGAACAAATTTGCCCATCTTTTTTTATGCATTTCTTAACAATGCTAATTTCTTCAGTATTTTCCAATTGATTTTTAAGTTCTGCAATTTTAATCATTGGTAGCATTTCTTTTTTCAACGAATAGTGCATCCAAACACCTTCACGCCAAGAATTTACTATATTTGAATTTTTTAAGTAAGCTAAATGTCGCGAGACAGTACTCTGATTCAAAGACAAAATTTCAACAATTTCACAAACACATAAAGAGTCTCTTTCTGTTAAAAGGTACAAAATTTTAAGTCTAATTGGATCAGAAAGGGCTTTGAAAGTTTGGCTAATGTTTTCTAATGTCATTTTATATATCTATAGTTTTAATTATGAGTTTGTAATTTATCATAAAAAAGAGGTATTATATATATTTGTTTATGCGGATATATTTGTAACCCAGTTTTGATTCAAAAGTTCATTTAAGCATAACAGGTCAAATTAAAAGGAAAAACTATGAAAGGTAATATTATGATTCGCATGATATCAATGATGATAATTGTGCCAATTCTTCTCGCGCATTTTGCAGGTCAGGTTAATCTTCTTGAACCAACTTGGTTATGGTTAACTTTGTTTGCTGGTGCTAATGCTTTACAGGCAACCTTTACTGGTTGGTGTCCAGTAAGCCGTTTTTTACCTAAAGATCCAGATTCTGGTGCGTGTTGTGTATCAGATACAACTGGTACTTGTTGTTCAGGTTCTGATGAGAAGGCTCAAGTAAGCACAAGTTGTTGCGGTGATGAAAAAGAGAGTACTAAATCTACCGATTGTTGTTCAGAAGAAACGAAAACAGAATCATGTTGTGGTGGTGAAGAAAAGTTAGAGGTTAAAGTGTTGGGTACAGGATGTGCTAATTGTGCTAACACGGCTAAATTGATTGCTGATACTGCAGAACAAGAAGGCATTTTAATTACGATTGTTAAGGTTGAAGATGTAGCTGATATTGCAGTTTACGGAGTGATGAGTACACCAGGTGTTGTTATTGCCGATAGAGTTGTCCATTCAGGCGGAATACCAACAAAACAAGCGGTAATCGGCTGGCTGAAACAGGATTAATTGTCATAACAGTGTCACGTTCCTTTGGTTAAATGAGCCAAAATCGACATAGTCGACTACATAAAGTACACAGAGAATGAAGAAATGAAAAAGATTAGAATTGCCATTAATGGTTTTGGGCGCATGGGTCGTTTGGCGATGCGAGCGGCTTTTGATTGGCCAGAAGTTGAAATTGTGCATATTAATGAAATTGCGACAGATGCAGCAGGTTCTGCGCACCTTCTTAAATT
>JAUUDE010000049.1 GCA_030826915.1 Thiomicrospira sp. | reverse complement strand
GCTTTTATGACAGTTCTGCACCTGATTTTAGCTTTTAATGTAGAGTTAGGTGGTGATGAGGCTCACTATGCCCTTTATGGATTAATGCCAGACTGGAGTTACTTTGATCATCCTCCCATGATTGGTTGGCTGCAGATTATTCCAATGTGGTTAGCGCCTTATGACTGGAGTGCACGTATTGTTCCGATTGCACTTTATGCCATCTTGAACTATTTACTCTACCAAATTACTCTGGTGTTATTTGCTGAAAAGACCAATCGTCAAAGTAACGCCAGTGAGTGGAAAGCGTTTTTTAGTTTGGTATTGCTCAATACCAGTCTGATTTTATCGCTTATGGGAATGGCCATGTTGCCAGACAACCCTTTAATGGTTGCGGTGCTGGCTCTGGTTCTGATTACGCACAAACTTTTACAGAGTAACCAACTTAAATACTGGGTTCTTTTAGGTGTGTTTGTTGGTTTAGCGGCGCTGTCTAAGTACACCGCTGTTACCGTTGTTGTCTCGCTCATTTTAATTATGATCATTGAGAAAAAATGGCAGTGGTTAGCCTCTAAAGGTTTGTGGATAGCAATTGTTATTGCCCTAGTTTTGATTAGCCCTGTTCTTTATTGGAACGCTATCCATGATTGGGCATCCTTTATATATCAAATTGATCACGGTACAAAAAGTAGCGAATGGCGTTTATCTCGCCTTTTACAAACACAAGGCATTCAATTCTTTGCCTATACGCCATTTCTGTTTCTATTTGGCTGGTGGATGATGCTAAAACCGAGCAATTATTTAAAAGAAAACTCTCGATTATTACTGCTATTTTCACTGCCGATTACCCTGCTTTTTGCTTGGGGATCAGGTTATGAAAAAAGCCTACCGCACTGGGTTTCTTTGGCTTGGGTACTGTTAATTCCAATTATTGTTGACACTCTTTGGCAACAGCGACATAAAACTTGGGTAAAATTGGTGACAGGTTTGCATGTTGTCTTAATGGGAATCGCTGTTTTAGTGATTCACAGTTTTTTACTTAAACCATGGATTCCGTTTCCTGACCACAAACACCCCCTTCAAGGTGACCATGGCTGGCCGCAAGCGGCACAAACGGCAATAGAATTGCAACAATCTTTATCCAATTCCGCTGAGGGGCTTCCTCTGTTTGTATCTAACTGGAGTTACGCAAGTCATCTAGCTTGGTATAGCCGACCACAGCCGGTTTATATCACCAGTGCAAAACAGACTCAATTTGAATTTTGGTTTGGCAAGCCATCAAATGGTATGAATGGCATTCTAGTCGCCCCACATTATGAAGATAACCCACCTAAAACGGGGATTAATAATCACTTTGAAAGCTGCAAAAAACTTAAGGTACAAAATGTAAAAGAAGGGAATTCTATTATTGTGACTTATCACTATTACTTGTGTAAGGACTTTATTAAAGAACAACCAGGCCTGGTTGAGTTTACAGGTAAAAAATAAAACCTTTATGCCACAATCCATCAACACAAAATCCATTTTTTCTGTTTTATTATGGCCTGTTAGCAAGCCTTTAAATATCGCAAAAAAGATTATTGACCAACCTGAAAAAGCCTTTCCTGTGGTGGATTTTTTGAAAGGCATGAGTGTCTTGATGGTGATTCTGTTTCATATCTTTTTTGCTGTGTTTTTTCTGTTTAAAAAAGAGCCTGAAAAACTCGAGCAGTTTGTTAACAGCATTCCAGCTTGGTTAAGTTTTGTGCTGACCTTTGATAAAGCGGTAGATATCTTCTTTATGCTCAGTAGCTTCCTACTGAGTTATGCACTACTTAAAGTTTACGATAAAAGACAGAGTATCCACATTGGACGTTTCTACCTGCATCGTTTCTTTAGAATTTATCCACTATTTTTAGTGGCTTTATTACTTTATGGGCTTGCTGATATAGATAAGTTACTTAGAGATGGTTGGTACAGCTTACTGTTTATTGAAAACATCTACAGCAAAGGCATTATTCCGGTGCAATGGAGTTTATCCATTGAGATGCAATTCTATTTGATTCTTCCATTTTTATTGATTTTTTTGGCAAGAAGTCAGCGTCCTATCTTTTGGCTAATGCTGTTTATTGGATTATCCGTTCTGTTACGTTTTGTTTTGGCGTTAAAGTCACCTGTCATTTACCAAACCCACTGGTACAACCTACTTGATTCAGCCAATGGTAAGATTTATATGGACACCATGTACTATGTCATACAAAGCCGTATTACACCGTTGCTTTTAGGAATGCTTTGGGCGGTATTGCTTTGGCGTTATCCAACACCTGTTTTGAATCTAAGTAAACTCAAATACACGCTGTTATGGTCAATTGGCCTACTGACCATTTATGCCTGCATGCGTTTTCCAATTTATTATCAAGACTCAATCTATTTCACATATTTTAATGAGACTTTAAATCTTTATATTGTTACTCTGCATAGAATTGTCTTTAGTGCCGCTATTTTAGGCTTGGTGTTGTTAGCGCACTATCAAATCCACAAACCTAATGAGCCAACGCTATTACAAAGGTTAAATAACCTATTGATTCACTGGAAGGGTTGGCGCTTACTCTCTGAATTGGCTTACCCAATGTATTTTTTTCACTTTCCTTTCATTATCATTGCTTGGGCAATCACTCTAGGTACGATTGATGTAAAACAGGTACAAGATATTCCTCTCTATTTAATTCCCATTGCCTACGGATTAGCGGTGTTTTTAACACTTTACCTGTCACTATGGCTTAACTTTTTAGTGGAAGCACGTTTTATCCGTATTGGAAAACAGATTGAAACCAAATGGTTTGGCGGGCATAATGCCTCCACAGACAAGCAAACAACGCAAAAATAGAGTCTTACTCATGATATCGATTATTGTTCCTACCTACCAGGAAGTAGAAAACTTAGAACCACTCAGCCAGATGATTCAATCAGCACTATCTGGCACTGGTGAGACTTCCTATGAAATTATTATCATGGATGATGACTCGCAAGACGGTTCCATTGAAAAAGTTGCTGAATTGGCTGATAAGCACCCTATTCGAATTGTGACACGTACTGAAAATCGTGGTTTATCACCTGCCGTCATTGACGGGTTTGGTGAGGCAAAAGGTGACTTTGTGGTTGTAATGGATGCCGATCTCTCTCACCCTGCTAGCGCCATTCCAGTGATGATTAAACAACTGCGTAATGGCGAAAGCGACTTTGTTTTAGGTTCTCGTTATGTTGAGGGCGGCAGTATTGACAATAGCTGGACGTTATGGCGATATATCAATTCAGTGGTAGCAACCATCCCCGCTCTACCTATTACACGTGTTAAAGACCCAATGTCTGGCTTTTTTGCTATTCGCAAGGCTGATATACCAAACGTATACAATTTATCGCCTATCGGCTATAAAATTGCCTTAGAAGTGATGGTTAAAGGGCACTTCCCTGTCGTATCCGAGGTGCCTATTCATTTTGTTGACCGTGTTCATGGTGAATCTAAACTTACCCTAAAAGAGCAACTGAAATATTTACGCCACTTACGTCGCTTATACCAGTACAAGTTTCAAACCAAAGCTGAATTTTTTCAGTTTGCTTTAGTCGGTGGTAGTGGTTTTATAGTCGATTTAGCGGTCTACCTTGTTTTGCAAATGTTTGGCGCTTCGCACACAGTCGCTCGAGCCATCTCATTCTGGCCTGCGGTAACATGGAACTGGATGTTAAACAGAACCATTACCTTTAGCCATCGTGAAAAAACAAAAAAAACCACACAATGGGGAGCCTTTGCTTCAAGTTCATTATTGGGTTTCACAGTTAACTACGGAACATATTACACCTTAACGAAGTATGTGCCTTTCTTTGAAGAACACATGATTTTGGCTTTAATTGTGGGGGTTCTGATGGGTATGGGCTTTAACTTTTCAATCTCTAACTTATTTATCTTCAAAAAGTTGAGAGAAGAAGTAGATCATGAAAAACAAAAAGAGAAACATTAAGCCCTCTCAAGTTTCTCTATTCAGATTTTTTGCTAAACGCTAATTGCTGTTGTTGCATTTTGTTAAATGCATCAAGCAATGGCTGAAATTTTTCAGCATCATTTTCTAATTGTGACAAAAGCTCATATACAGCCTCAACTGTAGATAAAGAACCACTGTCCTTTTGCTTACGTACTTTGTATTGCGATTCAAACTCAGGCTTTAACTCTATTCTTGGCAAAGCTCGTAGCTCTGGATTAAGCTGCATCATTTTAAACGTCTTTCGCCAAGTGCCATCCAGAATCAAAATCTTAATATGTTGAGGTGTTTTCACTTTTACGTCATCAATAGACCATGATTGATAGTTTTCTGATTGATTATCGATTTTAGGATAGAGTAAATAGATAGGATTATCGTCATTTAGCCAATCTACCAGACCTGGTAGCTCACTTATAAGCTCTCCTACCCAAATTTGACTTTGGTTTAAGGCAAGATTAGCAATAATGGCCGTGCCTTTAGTTTGTTTGACTTCTGTAGGGTGTTGTAAGATACCAATTTCAATATAATTATCAATCGGCTGAATAAACTCACAAATACAGGTTTTCTGCGGGCGATGGCATTGAGAACAGACGTTTCTAGACATAACTTAAATTAGACCAATATGAAAACAATTCAACCACATATTAATATTAAGATTGCAAGCTCTGAAGAATTTTATGAAGTGAAACATTTTTTGAAAAAAAACCAAACCTATTCAGCCAGCCGTGGTGATATTATTTATACAGTGCGAGTAGATAAAAAACTCATCGGTATCGCACGATTGCTGAAGATAGAAGATGATTTAAATTCACTTTGGCTTAGAGGTTTATTTATAGAGGATAGCTGGCGTAACCAGGGCATTGCTTCGCAACTCCTTTTGGCTATTTACCAGTCTCAAAAAAACACTGAAAAAATTAAACAAATTTTCGCCTTTGCTGAATTCCATTTAGATGACTTTTATAAGAAAAATACCTATAAATTGCTTGAGCCAACACAACTACCCATTTCGTTACAAACACGCTTTTTTAATGCGAAAGAACAGAGAAAAAAATGGCTGTGTTTAGTCAAACGAGTATAAATAAATTAATTACAATGCCACTTTCTTAACTCAACATTAGTAACATTATTCTGTATCATCAGGTTTATTCAACTCTGCTTCATTTAACAGGTGTGATGGTATCTCTTTTTTTGTTTTACCGGCTAAATCTTTTAGCATTTCAGCCTGTCGTACTAAGTTGCCCTGGCCTGATATCATTTGCTTACGTGATTGTTCATAGGTGGTTTGAGCGGTCTGTAACTGTTTGCCAACTTTTTCAAAGCTTTCTACAAAACCAACAAATTTATCATGCACCTCTGCGGCACGTTTAATGAGTTTAACGGTATTTTCACTCTGGCGTTCATAACGCCAAAGCTGCTCAATCGTTTTTAAGGTAGTAAATAAAGTGGTCGGTGTAACCACAGCTACTCGTTTTTCAAAAGCATCTTCAAAAATTCGGCTATCGGCTTCAATTGCCATCAAATAAGCGCCTTCAACAGGCACAAACATTAATACAAAATCAGGTGCATTAAGCTGGTCTAAATGTTCATAACGTTTATCCGCTAAGGTTGCAATATGTTTTTGCAGACTGGCTAAATGTGCTTTTATTGCAGTGGATTTAGCGATGGAATCATTTTCATTCAATGCCTGTTCATAATGAACAAGTGAAACTTTTGAATCTATAACAACATGCTTGTGGTCTGGCATATTAATAATGACATCTGGGCGAAAACGTTTACCTTTTTGATCAGTAAAACTTTTTTCACGCTCAAACTCAACACCTTCTGTTAACCCAGAACGTTCTAACAACCTTTCTAGAATCAACTCTCCCCAATTTCCTTGAGTCTTACTATCACCTTTAAGCGCTTGGGTTAAATTCTGTGCCTCTTCTGTCATTTGTGAATTTAATGAATGCAGCTGTTTAAGCTGTTCACTTAAACTTGCACGCCCTTCCAGGTCTTCTTTGTGAACAACCTCAACACGACTCTTAAAGGCATCTAAAGCACCTTGCATGGGCTTTAAAACAGCCTCAATGGTTGTCTGACTACTTTGCGTAAATTGCGCCTGCTTCTGTTCAAATATTTGATTAGCTAAAACCTTAAACTCGTCAGATAATTGCTTTTTAGCAGATTCAAGCAAACTGATTTTTTCTGATGCGGCCTTTTTTTCAATATCTAACGATAAGATCAATTCTGAAACTTGTGCTTCACTAGATAACAACCTATCTCTTAAACTGTCGATGTAAGCTTCTTTATCTTTTAACTGAGAAGTTAAATCGCTAAGTTGCTGTAAAAGCTGGTCGGCTTTTCCCTTTACTTCCTGTAAATCGTTAATGGTATTACGATGTTCATCATTAGACTGCTGAAGATCAAGTTTTCTTTGTTCAAGAGCCATATTCTGCTGAGTAAGAGTATTGAGCTCCAATTCCATAGCAGAGTGCAGCTCTTGAACTTGGTGTAAAGATTTTTGTTGTTTAGATATGGTTCGTAATAAAAATACGATAACAATAACGCTTGCCACTAAAGCAGCAAGCAATAGGTATGTAATGTTTAAAGTCATTGTTGTGGTTTAGCGTTTAATATTTGTACTTCTTCTAATCTTTTACTCACAGCCTTCTGTTCGGTTTTAGGCATAGCTTGCTTTCTAGCCTGCGCTTTTAACTTGTATGAATCAATCAATTTATTCTTTCTTGTTAATAAAGTTGAACCAACTGGAACAATTTTAGTTTTGCCATTTACCGTAATAGGCACACCATTAGAACTGGCGTGAGAACTATCCACACTAATGTGCTTAGAAGGGGACTTATTATATTTATCATTCACTCGAATAATAGTCGAACCATCTGGTTTTACAATAACAGCCAGATTTTATATTAACTTGACTCATATAAACTCCTTTTAAATTGTTCCATTGTACCCAATAATTATTTAAGAACGAAATGATAACTATGTAAACACATAAATAAGTAATAAAAAAAAACCCGTTTTACAATGAAGTAAAACGGGTTTTAGAATATAAGCTTGGCAATGACCTACTCTCACATGGG